>NZ_JWMB01000017.1:0-73042 GCF_000812445.1 Cupriavidus sp. SHE
TATCGCTACATCGGCGGGCGCCTCGTCGCCACCGAGCATGGACCCGCCGGCCTCTTCATGTACGAGGACGGCCACGGCACGCGCCTGGCGATGCTGGTACGCCCGATGGCAATCGAAGGCGACACACCGATGAAGGCACACGTACAGGCCGGCGTGGCGGGATACTCATGGGCCAATCAGGGCCTTGGATACAGCCTGGTGGCGTCGGCGTCCACCAGCGGCCTCCACCCACTGGCCGACGAGATGCGCCGGCAGATCAATGGACGGGACGGATCGGTAGACGCTGGCAGCAAACATCCTTCGCTGTAGGGAACGGCACCACCAACTGCCGCATGCCCCAAGGGCAATGCCTTTGCCCTTCGCCCCAATGGCGTACCGTCGATGCGCCCGCAATCGCGTTCACCGGGGCACCGGGTTGCGAGGATCAAGAACTGCGAACGGATCCACGCAATCCGGCAGCGCCATCGGTTGCGCACTTCGCGGACAAGACTCGGCCGGACGACCCGCTTGCCACGTAACACCCAAAATCTGCAACGACAGGAACGGCATTCTCAGATACGCATTCCATCGAGAACTGCTGGGCAAATCTAAAGCAAATATTTCATGTCGAGGCGCATCCTGCACCCAAAAAACTAACTTCTGACACTCAGGAAGTTCACTCAGAATTCTGTGCAGTCAGGCTCGTACTTGTCGGGATATACGGGTCCGCACACCTGGCCAACGCCCCCATACCCAGGCCGGCACAAATTCGATTGGGACAAACAAAGAGGAAAACATGAAGAACAGCCGATTTCGCGCGAGCGTCGTGACGCTCGTCTCCGCCGCGGTGCTCTCGCAGTTCGGCGCGGCCTATGCCCAGGACGCGCGGAAGGACGCCACTAGCGCGACAAAGGCCGCCAACCAGAAGCTCCTCAGCGAATTGCCTTTCTCGGATCGCTCCGATTTCGATGACGCACACCGCGGCTTTGTCGCGCCGCTGCCGAACGCGATGATCAAGGGGCCGTCGGGTAACCCCATCTGGAACCCGAACCAGTACGCCTTTATCAAGGAAGGTTCCCAGGCGCCGGGCACGGTCAACCCGAGCCTCTGGCGTCAGGCTCAACTGATCAACATCAGCGGCCTGTTCCAGGTGACCGATGGCATCTATCAGGTTCGGAATCAGGACCTGTCGAACATGACCATCATCGAGGGCAAGGAAGGCATCACGGTGGTCGATCCCCTCGTCTCGGAAGAAACGGCCAAGGTCGCCATCGATCTCTACTATGCCAATCGCGGCCGCAAGCCCGTGAAGGCGGTGATCTACACGCACAGCCACGTTGACCACTATGGCGGCGTGCGTGGCGTGATCAGCCAGGACGACGTCTCCTCCGGTAAGGTCAAGATCTACGCGCCGGAGGGCTTCCTGGAAGCCGCAGTGGCGGAGAACGTGATGGCCGGCAACGCCATGAGCCGCCGCGCCAGCTACATGTACGGCAATCTGCTGCCCGCCGATGAAAAGGGCCAGGTCGGCGCCGGTCTCGGCACCACGACCTCGGCCGGCACCGTCACGCTGTTGTCTCCGACGGACACGATCACCAAGACCGGTGAAAAGCGCGTCATCGACGGCCTGACCTACGAGTTCCTGATGGCTCCTGGCTCGGAAGCTCCGGCCGAGATGCTGTGGTACATCGAGGAAAAGCGCGCGATCTCCGCAGCCGAGGATTGCACACACACGCTGCACAACACGTATTCGCTGCGTGGCGCCAAGATCCGCGAGCCGCTGCCCTGGTCGAAGTACCTGAATCAGGCCCTGACCATGTGGGGCGCCAAGGCAGATGTCATGTTCGCCCAGCACCACTGGCCGAGTTTCGGCCAGAAGAACGTGGTACACCTGCTGCGCCAGCAGCGCGACCTGTATCGCTACATCAATGACGAGACGCTGCGTCTGGCCAACCAGGGCGAGACGATGGTCGAGATCGCGGACAAGTTCAAGCTGCCGCCCGATCTCGCCAACATGTGGGCCAACCGTGGCTACTACGGCTCAGTCAGCCACGACGTGAAGGCTACCTACGTCCTTTACCTCGGCTGGTTCAATGGCAACCCCGCCACGCTGGACGAACTGACGCCGGTGGAAGCCAGCAAGCGCTACGTCGAGTTCATGGGCGGCGCCAATGCCGTGCTGTCGAAGGCCAAGCAGGCGTACGACAAGGGTGAATATCGCTGGGTGGCCCAGGTGGTCAACCACGTGGTGTTTGCCGACCCGTCGAACAAGGCGGCCAAGAACCTCCAGGCCGACGCGCTCGAGCAACTGGGCTACCAGGCCGAATCCGGCCCGTGGCGCAACTTCTACCTGACCGGCGCCAAGGAATTGCGCGAAGGCGTGAAGAAGCTGCCCACGCCGAACACCGCGAGCGGCGATACGGTGAAGGCCATGACGCCGGAAATGTTCTTCGACTATCTCAGCGTTCGTGTGAACCGCGCCAAGGCGGCCAATGCGAAGATCGCGCTGAATGTCGACTTCGGCAAGGAAGGCGGCAAGTATCTGCTCGAACTTGAGAACGGCGTGCTCAACCACACGGCAGGCGTTGAATCCACAAACGCTGATGCCTCCGTGGCAATGTCACGCGACACGCTGAACGGCATCATCCTGCAACAGACGAAGCTGGCCGACGCGATCAAGAACGGATCGGCGAAGGTCACTGGCAATCAGGCCAAGCTCGACGAACTGGTGAGCTACCTCGACCACTTCGAGTTCTGGTTCAACATCGTCACGCCGTAAGGTAAAAAAAGGCCCCGGCGCTTGCCTCAAGCGCCGGGGCCTTTTGCCGCCCGTTAGTCTGAACGCAGCGGCTACATGCGGAAGTCCGCCGCCATGTCTTCGTCACTGCGGGCTTCGATCTTGCCCGTCCGACACGCGAGCTTGAACGCCTCGTAGTCCTTCAGATTCTGAGTGGCGCAGGCGAACGAGTATTCGGTGATCGCATCGGCGAACCGCTCCCCGCTGCCCAGGTAGGCCGCGATCTCCACTGCCTTCCCGCTTGCCTTCGCGTGCGCGCGCGCCAGCGCCCAACCGCAGAAGCGCGCATATCCCTGCAGTACCCCGTTGCTCATGCGTTCGACGTCGGCCGATACTTTCATGTCGCGTAACTGACGGAAGTAGAACTGTCGATTGGCCGGGCCAGATGTCCAGCCAAGGAACGCATCGCTGGCCGCCTGCAGCAGTCGCTGACCCGAAACGACGCGCTGACCCTGATGCGCCGGACCTTCAGCGTCATAGTGAAGCGCGATCACCGAGTCCCTGGCTTCCTTGACCTGCAGGAACAGCGGTTGCTCGTGGCTGTCCACCATCAACAGCACCAGGCAGAAGGTACCCACACTGCCGACACCTACCACCTTGAAGGCAACGTCCTGCAAGGAAAAGTGATCGATCAGCGCGCGTCGCTCCGAGGGAAGCGTTTTCAGATACCCGTCGAACGCGCGGGCCAGCTTGCCTCGCCACGCCTCGGTGTTGGACCATTGGTCGTGCTCACCAAGCAGCGAAGTGGGGCCGCTGGGATGAAAGATCGCCGGCGGCGCGTCCTGAATCCACCATTGGCCGTCACGCTGCGCGGCCATCTTGTTCAACATGCTTTCGTTGGTCCGCCCTGCGGCCTTTTCCTTCGCCTTGAGAATCGTTCGACGGCCCTCTTCGCTCGTCGCGGCTTCGAGCATGCGTTCGAACGAGACAATCTCGTTCCAGAGATCCAGCGCGCTATACCCGGCGTATTCGTCCATGCGATCGCGGTATTCGTGCACAGCCGTCGCCACGATGTCGCTGACGGTGTCCCGGGCGATACCCATATGCTCGCCAGCAATGGCCAGGCTTCCGGCAAGGCGCTTGACGTCCCACTCCCAGGGGCCCACGGCCACTTCGTCAAAATCGTTCAGATCGAAGACAAGCTGCCGCTCCGGCGTGGCAAAGCCCCCGAAGTTCATCAGATGCGCGTCGCCGCAGATCGGGAATGCAATACCTGCATTTGCCGTGGCGGCAAGATCGTGCGCCTGGAGAATTGCGCTGCCACGAAAGAACGTGAATGGCGACACCGACATGCGCCCATAGCGCAGCGGCACCAGCGCCTCCACGCGCCCCGCGCTGTTCTGCTCCAGCAACGCCACCGGGTCGCGGTCGGTGTTGCCGATCTCGGCATTCGATGATCGCTTTGCGCGGCTGCGTGCTTCACGTCCGATCGCCTGCCGTTCTGCCAGGGTGCGGATGTCTGCCATTTTGGGGCCTCCTGTAGGTGACATGCGGTGACATGCGGAACGCTGCCGCGTGAATCGATCGAATACCAGCCTTCCGAACACAAGGCCGGCATACGGAGGAAATCTAGTCTATGGCAACTATCGTTCGTGCTGTGTGCGCATCGCCACTCAATGTATCCCGCCTTCTATCCTGCTTACCACTCGCGAGAAACCCGGAATCGTGGCGCACCAGGCACTGCCCCGAAGGCCAATTGATTGCACCGGCTACCTATGACTGCAGGTGCGGCAAGCTAGCTATCTCCAAAGGAAGTCATCGGTCAGGCACGTGCGCGGCTTGGGATCATTGCGGTAGCAGTGCTATCGCAGCTTCTGACACGTCCGTCATTGCCACGCCATCTGTCCGGACGCGCTTGAAGCAACGCATGACCGGCGACTGAATCCTTTTCATACGCACAAGAGAAGATTCACTTCATAAGGCAACCGGCTTCAGCGATAGTCTGATGTCGACTGCCGGCGACATTGCACTTCTCACGCGTACGCCATCTGGCCTATAACGTTGAGGGTGTCCTTGCGCCACCAGCCGTGTTTCATTCGCCACGCAGCCAACGCCGCGGGCGCCACTGAATCAGGGGATTGCAATGAGCAAGCTGATCGGGACGATCAAGCACGAATTCATGGAGATGCTGCCGCCGACGATCTATTTCTTCGTCATCCTTCATATCGTCGCGATCATCCGGGCACTCATGGTCAAGGGAACTGGCATCGAGCTGGAGACCACTGCGTCCGTGGCACTGGCTGCCCTGATCCTCGGCAAGGCCGTGTTGCTGGCCGACATGCTCCCGTTTATCAACCGGTTCCCGGAAAAGCCGTTGATCTGGAATGTTGGATGGAAGACAGTGATGTACAGCCTGGTGGCCCTGTTCATTCATTATCTGGAGCGCCTTTATGATTTCTGGAAGGAGGCGCCCGGCTTTGCCGCAGCCAACAAACTGCTGGTCTCCGAGATCAACTGGCCGCGGTTCTGGGCAATACAGATTCTGCTGCTGACGCTGGTGCTCATGTACTGCACCCTCGCCGAACTGGCGCGTGCGATTGGTCGCGAAAAATTCAAGCGGGCGTTCTTCGGGCCGCTCCCGGACAACCTGGCCAGTCGGTCCGTCAACGAAGGCTGATCAACACGCTCACCGCGTTTCCGCGCCGATCCCACTTGGTCCCATGCATCGCGATCGTGTTAGCTGCCGCCCCCGCCTCGCACGTGCACCACAATCGCCGCGCGCCAACGCCGCAGCGTGGATTCCGCATACCTGCGCGGTTGAACCGTTACGCGATTCCATGCAGTCGGCGGCCTCGTCCGATCTGGTGGCTCGGACGATCCATGAGTACTGCAGTCAGCCAAACCCGTTCTTCCACGGTCGCCAATGGCGGCCGTCTCAGCAAGCCATGCCCACCACCGGAATCCGGCGAAGGCATCCATATCCAAGGGGGTTCGCTATGAATCGTGCATTGTGTATTGCCGCGCTGGCCATTTCGCTGGGCGCGTGCAGCAGTCCGGCCCCGCAGGCCACTTCTTCACCCGCGCCAGACACCCAGACGGCGGCCGCGGCGCCGCCGCCTGCAAGCAAGCCTGACGCCAACGCCGTGAACCCCGATGCCATCCAGGCCTTGAAGGACATGGGTGGATACCTGCAGACGCTGAAGCAGTTCTCCGTCAAGATCGACCTCGATGGCGAACGCGTGCTTGAAGACGGCCAGAAACTACAGCATTCGGCCAGTGCCCGCGTCGATGCCGATCGACCCGACAAGATGCGTGTGCAGATGCGAAGTGCACGGGCACAGCGTGACCTGTACTACGACGGGAAGAAGGTTGCGCTCTATTACCCGGAAAGCAACTACTACAGCACGGTCGACTCGAGCGACAACCTGAGCAACCTCGTGGTCAAGCTGCGGGAGCGCTTCGGCATCGAGGTACCGGTTGACGACCTGTTCCTGTGGGGCACGCCGAATGCACCAACTAACGGCATCACATCCGCCATGGTCGCGGGACAGGACTTGATCGACGGCCAGCTGTGCGACCAGTACGCATTCCGTCAGGGCATGATCGACTGGCAGATCTGGATCGCCTCCGGTAACCAGCCACTGCCGCGAAAGATCGTGGTCACAAACCGGAGCGATGAAGCGCGGCCGCAATCCGTGACGTGGTTGACCTGGAACCTGAAGCCGAAGTTCACAGCTTCCACCTTCCATTTCACGCCGCCCAAGGGAGCGAAAGTCGCCGAGTTCGTCCCCCTCAAGAATCAATGAAGGAGCCACCAATGAAACACTCTCTCAATCAGGCGATCGTAGCGCTGCTGGGTGCAGTCATCGTGGTGGCAAGTGGATGGGCACCCGTTGCCGAAGCACGCGGCGGTGGCGGTGGTGGTGGTGGATTTCACGGAGGCGGAGGCGGAGGTGGGGGCGGCGGTGGACGGGGTGGTGGTGGCGCGGCAATGAACGCGCAGGCAAACAGGCCGGCAGACGCACGCGCCAACAACGTCCGCAGCACCAGCGTGAACAGTGTCAACACCAACCGGAACGTCAACGTCAACACCAACCGGAACGTCAACGTCAACGTTGAAAACCACGGCGGTTGCTGCGGCGGCGGCTGGGACAACGACTATCACCCGGTGGCAACCGCGGCGGCAGTCACGGCGACCGTGGCGGTGACCTCTGCCGTCATCGGCTCCGTCGTACGGTCCGTTCCGCCAAGCTGTGCGCCAGTCAATTACGGCGGCATGGTCTACCAGCAGTGTGGCACCACGTGGTATCAACCGCAGGGATCACAGTACGTGGTGGTGAACGCGCCGTACTGATGGAAACCTGAGCGGTTGCTCCGCCGCATCGCATTCGCAGGCCGATGACGTTGCGGCTCGGTTCAAAGCGGAAACTGACGTCCGCATGAGCCGGTGCATGGCGCGGTTCCCGCGACATGCACCGCAGGAAGTTCATTCGAGGCGCTCGCCCCGGATGGTATGGATCTTCATGGTGACCCTGTACAGCGACGGGTAGCCCTTCCGGGACCCGGTCCGGGAATCTGCCTTCCGGGACCGGTCCTTCTTTTCCCCACACCGCGCGCGAATGCAATCACGTCTGATCACTGACATCGTCAAAAATTGACGACTCGAAATTTCCCGCGATATCGAAGGTTCTAAAGCGGCGCTCTCAAAGAATTCAACCCGAACCGAGGACGCAACTCTTATATTGAATTACTCCCGTTCCACTTGCAGGCTGGGCAACGCATGACCGCTTCTGCCTGCAACGCATTAGAAAGCACGCCTCGCGATGAAACCGGAAGCCGCCCTCAAATTCCAGCCATCGAGCCGCACCCTGGCACTGGAGCCTCGCCTGCTGTACGACGCCGCTGCTGGTGCCGCTGTCGAGCAGCAGCACTCGCAACAACAGGCCCAGCCAGACGCAGTCAGGACTGCCCCGACCGACGCACACGCCCCGGCGCCCGATGGTCATGCGGCAACCCAGCAGTTGCTGGTGATCGATGCCCGCATCAATGGCGCCAACGAACTCGCGCAAAGCGCCACGCCGGGAACGCGTGTCGTCGTGGTGGCTGCAGGCCAGGACGGCGTGGCGGCGATCCAGGCCGCGCTGGACCAGCTCGGACAAGTCAGTTCGATCCAGATCCTCGGCCATGGCAATCCCGGCGAGATCACGCTGGGCACCAGCCAGCTCACCGCCGCATCCGCTGACATCAACCGCGCCGCCGAGTGGGCGAGCCACCTGAGCGCGGGCGCCGACATTCTGCTTTACGGTTGCCGCAGTGGTGCGGGCGACAGCGGCGAAGCGCTGATCCAGCGCCTTGCCGCCGTAACGGGCGCCGACGTGGCCGCCTCGACCAATGACACAGGTTCGGCTGCCGCCGGCGGTGACTGGACGCTTGAAAGGAGCACCGGCCCGATCGAGAGCCACCTCGACATCAATGCCGACGAACTGGCCCACTACAACGGGCTGCTGGCCAATGCCAGCCCCACCACCACGCTCGGCAGCAGTGGCGAGACCATCTTGCTCGGGGGCACCGCCACTTTCGAGGTGACCTTTACCAACCCGTCCAGCCAGCCGGGCTATGCGCCCTATATCGACGTATTGCTGCCGGCCACGGGCTATGACGGCGACGACGGCGCGACGTTCGTTTCGGCCACCTACCAGGGCATCGCGCTCAACGCGCAGATCATCACGTTCGGGGCGGACGGTACCGCCGTTCATCCGATCGCCAAGGACGCCAGCGGCAACCCGCTGATTCTCCGCGCCGCCGATTACGGCTACCGCGCCGGTGACCAGCTCGTCGTGCTGGAGTTGCCGTACGCCAGCTTCGGCAACGGCCAGCCCTCCGCCACGGTCGACATCACGGTCAAGCTAAGCGAACTGGCCGATGCCAACCAGCCCCACGTGATCAGTGTGCGGGGCGGCTTCCAATACGGCAACGACGCGCTCGACAATCCGACCCAGGACCCGACGCTGATCGAGGCGTCATGGGACAAGTACACCCTGGAATCGACGCCGCTGGAAATCACCCAGACGGTGGACATGGTCGAAGGCGAGACCGTGACGGGGCAGAACTTCCCCCACTCGCTCACGGTCACCACCACGCCGGCTCCCGGCCAGACGCTGCACAATGTCCAGGTCACGCAGGACCTGCCCGACACGATTCGCGTGGAGAGCATCACGCCGGGCGCGGGCGGACTCGTGCTATCGATCACGCTGGCGGACGGCACCGTCGTCACCGGCCAGACGGCGATTGCCAACGCCCTGGCGGGCGGCGCGTACCTGCGCTCGTACACGGTCGTGTATCCGACGCTGACGCAGGCAACAAACACGGTCGTGGGCTTCTACGTGGGCGATACGGACAGCACCGGCGCGCCGATCCTGGACCCGATCAGCGGCGCCAGCAAGACGATCACCGTGGGAGCGCCCCATGTATCGGCCGACTGGCAGCCGCTCGATCCGCGCGATGTGCCGCCCCAGCCGCCTCCCTTTCTGGTCGTGACTGACGACGGCGATCCCGTCACCTTCACGGCCAAGTCGATTACGTTGCACAAGTCGGCCGCATTGGCCAACGACACTGGCGTGGCCGGCGTCTCGCCCGGAGACACGCTGCAGTTTCGCTATGACATTGCCGTATCCGACTACTTTTCTTTCGGTCAGACCCTGCTGCACAACGGCCAGCTAACCGTCACCGACCAACTCGGCGATGGCATGACCTTCAGTGGCACGCCAACGATCACCTTCCGCCAGGACGGCGTCTCCTATACCGTGCCCCTGGTCTACACCATCGGCGCCAAGGGACCCGCTGGAACGACCATCACCTTCGACCTTGCCACGTCGATCCGCAACGCGGGGTTTCCACTGGCCGTGCTGGCCGGGGATATCTCCAGCAATGGCACGCTGCAGTCAGGCACCATTGCCACGGTCACCTACAACGCGGTGATCGACGAGGCCTACCAGACCACCTATCCGCAGAGCGAGATCAACGAGGGCGACAGCCTTGGCAACAACGCCCTGATCACCGGCACGGTGGTGATCGGGCCGTTCAATCTCGGCGGCACCGACACCGACGACTCGCAAACCACGGTCACTGTTCCCACCAGCCAGGTCGACGTTGCCGTCACGCAGATCAACGGCACCACGCCGCCCGCCAGCTACGAGCTGCATCCGGGCGATACCGTGACGTTCCGGCTCAGCTATGACCTCGTGACTGGCGACTACGAGAACTTCAAGCTCTCGGCGTTCCTGCCGCTGCCGCTGTTCGACGCCGCCATAGCCTGGAGCAACGGCACCGGCATCAATCAGTGGAGCTACGGCAGCGGCGACACCCACCCGGGTAGCGTGCTGAGCGTAAGCGGTGGCGCGGGCAATTCCGTCGTTTTCAACTTCGGCAACTTCATCCTGAGCGGCAGCGCGGCCGGGCAGAACCGCATCGAGCTGGTTTTCATCATGCGCGTGAGCGACCAGCCGTTTGCCGACCAGCGTTCGATCAGCGTGGTGGGGCAATCGAGCCAGACCACCACGATCAACCAGCAGGTGCTGGTCAGTACGGATGTCGAGGAAGTGCATTCGGTGGCCGAACCAGTCCTCAGCATCAAGCACGGCGTCGTGTCGAGTACGCATGGCACCGTTACGGGCACCACCGGTACCTGGGCAGCCGCTGGCAGCGCTGGCGCGGCCTTCACCCAACCCGTGACCGATATCAACGCAGTGGAAGGCACCGTCACCGGCATTGACGCCGGCGACGTGGTCCGTCTGGCCACGGCGATAGAAAACACCGGCGGTGGCGGCGCCTACGACGTCGTCACCACGCTGACGCTGCCGCCCAACCTGACATTCCTGAACGGCAGCCTCGCGGCAGCAAACCTGCGCATCAGCCGCGGCGACGGCACGCTGCTGCAGGCTGGCGTCGATTACTCGGTGTCGGGCAACACCATCACCTTCCTCGATGCCGGCAACCAGGCCACGTTCCTGGCCGGCCGCCCCGGCAGCGCCAATGACGTCGCCGGCACGAACATGGTGATCATCACCTATGACACCGTGGTAGCCCAGTCGGTGCTGGCCGGACAAAATCTGCAGACGGTAGCCGCGTTGACCAACTACGCGAGCATCAATGGCGGGACCGATTTCACGCCCACCGATCTGACCGACACCGCGGACGAACTGGCTGCATTGCCGGTGGTCACGAAGGTTTTCGCTGGGGGCGGCAGCACACCGGCGGAAAGCGATTCCAGCGCCAGCCACACCACCGGCGCCAATCTGGTGATCGGCGAAAGCATGCTGTACGACATCGTGGTGACGCTGCCGGAGGGCTCGACGCAGAACCTGCGCCTGACCGATATCGTGCCCGACGGCCTGACGCTCGACACCAGCTTCGGCAACGGCGGCTATCAACTCATCATCACGCGGGCCGGAAGCGCCGCGCTTGCCGCCGACTTTGCCGGATCGGTCAACGTGGCCAGCATCAGCCCCGTCGGTGGGGCGGCCGGCGCGGACGGCACTGACATGCAGCTGACGTTCAGCGCCAGCTCGGCCATTGGCGACAACAACACGGCCAACAACAGCTTCGTCATCCGCGTGCGGCTGGTGGCCAGCAACGTGATCGGAAACCAGGCCGGACGGCAGCTCGCCAACAACGCCGCCATCACGTTCACTGATCCGGACGGCGACGTGCCCAATGGCACCACCGGCGTGGATCGCGGAATCGCGCTCACCGGCACGCAGCCCGCGGTAACGATTGTCGAGCCGACGCTGACCGTCAGGCAGGACGTCACTTCCACTGGCACGATCGCCGGTGTGGACCGCGGCGACCAGATGACCTACACCATCACGTTGAGGAACGGCACATCGTCCAGCGACGTCAACGCCTACGACGTGTGGTTCGTCGACAACCTGCCCGAAGAACTCATCAATGTGCAGATCACCGGCGTCACGCTGTCGGGCGGCGCAACGATCTCCGGGCCCGGCGACTTCGTGATCGTCAATGGCGTGCTGCAAAGCGCGCCAGGCACCAAGCTCGACATTCCGCGCGGCGGCGCCGTCGCCATCCAGTTCACTGGCACGCTGAGCATTCTCACGGGCTTGTCCGGCACGGTGGACAACCAGGTCAATGTCACGTGGACCAGCCTGGACGGCGCCAACACCGGAGAGCGCACCGGCACGGATGGCGTGCTTAACAGCGGCGTCCTCAACGACTATCAGATCAACAACGTCAATGCCACGCGCGTGGCAGCCGGCTCTTCCATCAGCCACGTCGGTGGCGACCCCGATACTCCGCTCGGCCCCACCGTGGTCGATCAGGAAGACGTGGCCGTGGGTGAGATCATTCACTACCGGGTGGCATTCGTGGTACCGGAAGGCGTCGTGCTGGACGGCTCGGTACAGATCTACCTGCCCGAAGGGCTGACCTTTCTCAACGACGGTTCCGCCGCCATCAGCTTTATCTCCGACCCGAACAGCAGCGGCACGCCCGGCCTGACGACCACGCTGGGCAACCTGGCCGTCGGCGGCACCCTCTATCTCAATGGCGGCGTCACCAGCTCGGGCCAGACCTTGTTCAGGCGGATCTCGGTGGCCAGCTACGGGCCCAGGGCATCGTCAACACGTCGCTGATCGACACCTCGAACGGGCGTGTGATCGTCCTGCCACTGGGTTCGCTCGTGAACCTGAACCAGGACCCCGACTTCGAGGGCTTCTACTTCGAGTTCAATGTGCGCGTGGATAACACCGCGAACGTGACCGCCGGCGCGCTGCTTCCGGTGCACGCCGACTTCCTGAGCGAAGGCCAACTGCGCACCAGCACCGCACAGGTGGTCGAGCGCGTGGTGGAGCCGCGTATCGTCGATCTGGACAAGTCCGTCGTGGCGTTCGATCCCGGCGTTGGCAGCGCATTCGGCCAGGCCACCTACAGCGTCAGTTTCAGCAACTCCGGCACGACTGCCGCGCACGACGTGGTACTGACCGACAGCCTGCCGCCCGGCGGCCAGGCGCTCACGGTGCAAGGCGTTGTTGTGAATGGTGTGACATACAGTCCTGGCGCCCTGCCTCCGGGATTCACACTGACCAACACCGGCACCCAGGTCACGCTGAACATCGACTATATGCCCCAGGGTGGCAAGGTTTCGCTGATCTACTCGGCGAGCCTGCCGAACAACACACTTCTGGCCGATACGGCGGCTACCGTTACCTATACCAGCCTGTCGAACGCCTTCACCACGTTCGGCGGCTCGAACGTCGGGCCGGCAGGCAGCGCCACCGGAGAGCGCACCGGCAGCCTGGTGGGCCCCAACAACTACCAGGACAGCGATGCAGCCGGCGTGAGCTATGTATCGGGCACGCTCTGGAACGATACGGATTCCGCCACGGGAAGCTCGGCACCGGACGGCCCGGCCATTGCGGGGCAAACCGTCACGCTCACCTGGGGCGGTGCGGACAACAACCTCGACACCACGGCCGACAACCAGACCTGGACCACGACCACCGACGCCAACGGCTTCTACAGTTTCGGCGTGCTGGGACGCGGTGTATTCCGGATCGATGCGCCACCGACCATCGTGCTGGCAACGCCCACCGGCACCGTGAATGCCCGCATCGACAGCGATCCCTCCAGCCCGCTCGCGCGCGTGCAGTTCTCGGGCGGTGACAGTGGCGCGGCGGTGGCCGGCAACGTCGGTTACGTGGAGCGTAACGACCCGCCGGTCAACATCCTGCCCACTTCGCCGTCGACCCTCGAAGATACCGCGCTGCCTATCGTGGGCCTTGCGGTCAGCGACCCCGACGCCGGCAACGGCATCATCCGGGTCACCCTGAGCGTGCTGCACGGCACACTGACGCTCACCCCCGGGGCCACAACAGTCGTCGCTGGCGCGCTGGGCACGGCCACGTTCACGCTGGAGGGCAGCCAGACCGATATCAGCGCGGCACTCGCCACGCTGCTCTACACGCCCTCGCTGAACTACAACGGCAACGAAACGCTGACCATCCGCACCGACGACCTTGGGCAGCGCGGCGATGCCAATGGAGACGGCATCCCGTTCGATCCGGTGCTGGACAACCTCACCGCCATCAATACCCTGACCATCACGGTCATTCCGGTGAATGACCCACCGGAGGCCAAGCCAGATGTCGCATTTGCCACCGAGGCCGGCGGCACCGCCAACGGCACGCCAGGCGTCAACCCGTCCGGCAACGTGCTCACCAACGACACCGACGTGGACATTGCCACGAATGGCGATGTGCTGAAGGTCGAGCGCATCGCCTTCGGCGCAAACAGTTCGGCGGTAACAAGTACGGCATCGACCGTGATTGCCGGTCTCTTCGGCACGCTGCGCATCGGCGCGAACGGCGCTTTCCAGTACGTGGTGGACAACAACAACGCCACGGTGCAGGCGCTGCGGCTGTCGACCGACACGCTGACCGAGGTCTTCACCTACACCATCAGCGACCTTGCCGGTGTCCAGAGCACCACTACGCTGACCGTGACCATCCGTGGCGCCAATGATGCGCCGGTGGCCGGCGACGATGCCAGCGACGCCACCGAGGCCGGTGGCGCGGCCAATGGCACGCCCGGTTCCGACGCCATCGGCAACGTGTTGCTCAACGATGGCGATATCGATACCGGAGACAGTCTCACGGTCACCCGGGTGCGCACCGGCACCGAAGCGGCGGGCGGCCCGGCTTCCGTGGTTCCCCCGGGCACCACGTCCACGAACGGCGGGCTGCCCATCGCCGGTCTGTACGGTACCCTGGTGATTGGCGCCGATGGCAGCTACGTCTATCGCATCGACAACAACAACGCCGCGGTGCAGGCGCTGAATGTGGGCGACACGCTGCAAGAAGTGTTCACATACGCGGTGACCGATGCGGGCGCCCTGAACGACACCGCCGCACTGACCATCACGATCCACGGCGCGAACGACAATCCCGTGGCGGTCGACAACGAGGCCCAGGGCTACACCGCGCGCCAGCCGACGGCCAGCAACCCGGCGGGCGGCACACCGATCAACCCGGCTGGCAATGTCATCACCGACGAGCACGACCCCGCATCCATTGGCCAGGTGGACAGCGATGTCGACGATCCCGTCTCCAGCCTGGTGGTAAGCCAGATCCGCTCAGCTGGCGGCAGCGACACCCCGGTGAGCGCCGGTGGCATAACACTGCTCGCCACTTACGGCACGCTGGTGATCCACGCCGACGGCAGCTACACGTACCTGATCGACAACACCAATCCCACGCTGGTCGCCCTCGGCCCCAACGACACGGTGACCGACAGCTTCGTCTACACACTGCTGGACCCGCACGGCGGAACGTCGACCGCCAACCTGAACATCATCATTCACGGTGTCAACGATGCGCCAGTGGCACTGGACGTCACGGCCACCGCGAAGGAAGCCGGTGGTGTCAATAACACCACGCCGGGCACCAAGGCAACCGGCGACGCCACGGTCAACGACATCGATCCGGATGGCGACGCGATCTCGGTTATCAAGATCGCATTCGGCAGCACGACGCTGGATATTCCCGTCGGTGGTTCGATCGACATCGTCGGCGCCTACGGCACGCTGAACATCAACGACCATGGCGTTTTCACCTACACGGTCAATGACAGCCTGACCGCTGTCCAGGCACTGCGGCGCAGCACCGATGTGCTGATCGACACGTTCACATACACGGACAGCGACGGCACCCTGACCGCTCAGGCCCATATCCGGATTCGCATCACCGGACAGAACGACAATCCGATCGGCGTCGACGACAATGCGGTCGCCCGCGAAGCGGGTGGCATCAACAACAACACACCCGGCGTCAATCCCTCCGACAACGTGCTGACCAACGACACCGACGTTGATCAGTATGGCGAAACCAAGACCGTGGCCGGCGTGCGCGCTGGTGACAAGAGCGCGGGTGCCGTGGCCGATAGCGGCTCGAACTTCATGCTGGTGACAGGCCAGTACGGCACCCTGCTGATACGCGCGGACGGCACCTACGTCTACCTGGTGGACAACAGCAATCCGACCGTCGACGCATTGAACGCCGGTCAGTCGATCCAGGATGTCTTTACCTACAAGGTGCGGGATGCCGCTGGCGCGACCGATCTGGCGCAACTCACCATCACCATCAACGGCGCCAACGACGCACCTGTTGCGGCAAGCCAGCGCGCCGATGCCGTCGAGGCCGGGGGCACGCTGAACGGTACGCCAGGCGTGGACCCCGGCGGCAACCTGCTGCTGGGTCTGTACGATCCCGATACCGGCGACACCGCCGCAGTCACCGCGTTCCGCACTGGCGCCGTCAACGACAACGGCGGCACGGTGGGCACGCTCGGCACCTACCTGCAAGGGCGTTACGGCGTATTGCTGGTGAATGCCGACGGCACCTACCAGTACGTGGTGGACAACAACAACCCGGTGGTGGAACGGCTGCGCACCAACTTCGATACGCTGACCGACGTCTTCACCTTCACGGTCACGGATGCCGGCGGTCTGAGCAACGCCGCCGAGTTGCACGTCACCATCCACGGGCGCGACGACGCGCCGGTCGCCAAGCCGGACACGGGTGAGGCGATCGAAGCAGGCGGCACGTTCAACGGCACGCCCGGCAAGCCAGCCACGGGCAACGTGCTGATCAACGACACCGATGTGGACGCGGGCGACACCAAGGCCGTCAGCGCCTTCCAGACTGCGGCAGGTGTCGGGGGTACCGTGGGCGCCAGCCTGACCGGGTTGTATGGCTCGCTCACACTGTCGGCCAATGGCGACTACGTCTACAACATCAACGATGCGCTGACCGCCGTGCAGGCCCTGAAACCGGGCGACACGCTGACCGAAACGTTCACCTACACCGTACGCGATACGGCCGGGCTGACCAGTACCGCCACGCTGACGATCAACATCCGGGGGCGATACGACGCACCCGTTGCCGTTGACGATGCCGCGGACGCCACCCCTGCCACCTCCGATACCCCACCGGTGGACGCCACGGGCAACGTGGTGACCAACGACAAGGATGTGGACGCCAACGATACCCGGACCGTCACCGGCATCCGGTCCGGCGCCGAAAGCACCGGCGCGACGCTGCAGGACATGTCAGGCAAGGTGCGCATTAACGGTCTCTACGGCTGGCTCGACATGGATCCGACCGGGCAGTTCCAGTACCACGCCGACGAAACCAATGCCGTCGTGGCGGCGCTGGCGCCGGGACAAACGCTGGTGGAGCGGTTCACCTACCGCCTGGCGGACGGCGGCGGCCTGACCGACACCGCCGAGCTGGCCATCACGATCCACGGCATCAACGACCGGCCGGTCGCCTCCGACGTGATCACGCTGGCGCGCGAGGCAGGCGGCGTGGCCAATGGCACGGTGGGACGCGACCCGAGCGGCGTGGCGACCTTCAACGACTTCGACCCGGAAGGTGGTCCCCTAACCATCGTCGCCCTGCGTACCGGTTCCGAGAACGGCAAAGGGACCAGCGGCATCGTGGGCGTCCCGCTGCGCGGGCAGTACGGCACCCTGGTGATGGGTGCGGACGGTCGCTTTACCTATACCGTCGACAACAACCTGCCCGAAGTCCAGGCGCTGCGCATGTTGCTCGATGGGCTGGTAGACACTTTCACCTACACGGTCAGCGACGACCACGGCGCCACGGATCAGGCCACGCTGCGCGTACTGATCCTCGGCCAGAACGACAACCCGGTGGCGCATGACGATGCCGGCAACGCCATCGAAGCCGGTGGCCGATACAACGCCACGCCGGGCGCGGATGCCACGGGCAATGTGCTCGACAACGATACCGATGTCGACCAGTACGGCGAGACCAAGGCCGTCACCGCCATCAATGGCCCACTTGGCGCCGGCGCGGTGGCAGGTACCACGGCGGGCCGCTACGGCACGCTGACGGTACAGGCCGATGGCAGCTACCGGTACGTGATCGACAACGACAATGCCGCGGTACAGGCGTTGCGCACATCGGACGAAACGCTGACGGAGACCTTCGTCTACGTAGTGGCCGACCGCGCGGGCGCCACGGCCACGGCAACGCTGACCATCACGATTCACGGCCAGAACGACGCGCCCGTGGCGCGCGACGACAGCAACAACGTCGACAATATCCACGGGCAGCCGATCACCAGCGGCAACGTGCTGCCGAACGATTCCGACGTCGACACCGGGGACCAGCTCACCGTGGTTGGCATCCGGCCCGGCGCGAAGGACGCGGGCGGCGCATCGACGCCGCCCGGCACGCGCATTGCCGGAAGCTACGGCTACCTGCAAATCAATGCCGACGGCAGCTATACCTACGAGATCGACCTGACCAATCCGGCCGTGCAGGCCGCGGCCGGGCGCGGCAGCATCCTCAAGGATGTCTTCACCTACACCATTGCCGACCGCGCGGGCGCGACGGATTCTGCGCAACTGATCATCTCGCTCAATATCGACGCACCTTACGTGCCGCCGCCAAGCCCCGGCGACCACGAGTATTTCCTGCACGACGAATGGCACCGGGACCGGTTCGGCACCACCCTCGGCGTCGATCCGGTGGTGTATGTCACGCCCGAGGTGCGGAGCATCTTCCCCGTCCATCAGCGCAACGACAGCCTGCTGCGCGGCGAGAACCTGGACATGGTGACGCCGCCGCATATCCAGTCGCCCTCGCTGGCGGCGGGTCTCGGGATGACGTCAGGAGAGTTCCTGCGGCCCGCATTGCTGCAACTCGAAGCCATTGTGCAGTTCGAAGCAGAACGCACGGCCGGGCGGCACGGCATCGTGTCGCTGTCCGCCGACGGGTTGCTGCGTGACCCGTCGGTCTTCGCGCTCAAGGGCATCGAGGCCCGCCCCGAGAAGGCGGCCCCGTCGGACGGCAAGCATGACAAGCGCGGCAAGTCCGCGAAGCCGCACCCGGGCCGCCATGCCTCGCCACCTACGGAACCTGCGCGCCCCGCAGCCTCCTTCACCGATCAAATCCGCCAACTGGCGTCGCGGCCCAGCATGGTGGCCGCCCTGTCCCACGCCAACAACAGCACCAACGAAGATGCGAAAAAGTAGCCCGCCCCTAGCCATCGCACTTGCTGCCACGCTGCTGACCACCGCGTGCTCCACGGCGCCGAGCGTGCCCCAGCCCTATTCGAAAGAGGAAGTGCGTCAGCGCGTGGAGGAAGACCGGCGCGGTATGTACAGCGACCAGGAACCTGTCACCCGCCCGATCACGTTCTACGAGGCCGCCGCGCGTGCGCTCAAGTACAACCTCGACTACCGCCTCAAGCTGATGGAAAGCACGTTGTCGCGGCAGCTTGTGGACGTGACCAAGCACGACATGCTGCCCAAGCTCGTGGCATCCGCTGGCTACACGCACCGGTCAAACGACTCGGGTGGCGTCTCGGTCGGGATCCAGGATGGCCAGATCAGCCTGCGGCCTTCCACCTCGGAGCAGCGCTACCACCGCCTGGCCGATCTCGACCTGACGTGGAGCACGCTGGATTTCCTGGTGGCCTACGAACGCACCCAGCAAAAGGCCGATCAGGTGCTGATGGCCGAGGAGCGCCGTCGCAAGGTCGTGCAGAACGTGCTACAGGATGTCCGTAATGCCTACTGGCGCGCGCTTGGCGCGCAACGCCTGATCGGCCAGGTCGACGCATTGCTGAACAAGGTCCGCCAGGGTCTGAAGGCCGCGCAGGAAGCCGACGAGAAGGGCCTGCTGCCGCGCCAGCAGGCGCTGGCCTATCAGCGCGCGCTGCTCGATGCCGTCAGCCTGCTGTCGGCGCGGCGCCAGGACCTGGAACTGGCGCGCGCGGAGCTGGCCGCGCTGATGTCGCTGCCGCCGGACCAGCCTTTCACGCTTGCCGACGAGGCCGAGCAGCGCATGCCGAACGATCGGTTCGACGTCGCCGGGTTGGAACAGATGGCGCTCGAAAGCCGGCCGGAGATCATGGAAGAGTGGTACCGCAAGCGCGTCACCGACAACGACATCAAGATCGCCAAGGCCGAACTGTGGCCCAGCCTGTCCGTCGACCTGGGCGGCCACTACGACTCCAACGCCTACCTCTACAACAACGCGTGGTCCGCGATCGGCCTGCGCCTGTCGTACAACTTCTTCAACCTGCTCAAGATCCCCGTGCTCAACGAGGCGCAGGACAGCCAGAACAAGGTAGGCGACCTGCGCCGCATGTCGCTGTCCATGGCCGTGCTCACGCAGGTGCGCGTGGCGCTGCAACGCTACCACCTGGCACTCGAGCAGCTCGATTTCGCCGAGGAAAGCCTGCAGGTTGACAGCCGCCTGCGCAGATTCGCCGAGGCCAGCGCCCAGGTATCGGCCGACTCGAAGCTCGAGTTCATCCGCGCCGATGCGCGCATGTTGCTGGCGCAATACCAGCGCTACGCCGCCTACTCGGAGGCGCAGGCCGCCTGGGGTCGTCTCTACAACTCGGTTGGCCTCGACGTCATGCCGGACGCGATCGCCAGCCATGACG
The DNA here is from genome assembly GCF_000812445.1 of Cupriavidus sp. SHE. Taxonomy (NCBI): domain Bacteria; kingdom Pseudomonadati; phylum Pseudomonadota; class Betaproteobacteria; order Burkholderiales; family Burkholderiaceae; genus Cupriavidus; species Cupriavidus sp. SHE. The sequence goes on from NZ_JWMB01000017.1 coordinate 20,213, forward strand.
TCCCGACCCTCGCATCGGAGATCGAACAGACCATGCAGGGCTGGCAACAGAAGCTCTACCCAAGCGCCGTCGATAGCAAATCATGAGCAACGCGTCATCTCGCTTTTCGTTCGGTCTTCCCGGCCTTGCCGGTCTCGCCAGTCTCGCCGTTGTCTCGGCCGCCCTGTTCCCCGGCGTGGCAGTCGGCGCCAACGATCCGTCGCCGCCCAGCCGGGCCGTCGACCCCGGCGCCATTCGGGTGCTGCTCAGCGCGGACCCCGAAACAACGATGGCCGCCACGATGAACGGCACGGTCCAGAGCCTGGGCGTCACCCTCGGTCAGACCATTACCAAAGGACGCCCGCTGGTGCAGATGGACTGCGCCGAGCCACGCGCGCGGCTGGGCATGGCCGATGCCGAACTGGCCGGCGCGCGCGAAACGCTCACGGCCAAGTCCGCGCTGCGCAAGCTCGACGCGGTGGGCGACATGGAGCTCAACCTCGCCAAGTCAGCCGCCGACCGGGCCTCCGCCGCTGTAGCGCTGGCGCGCACACAGGTGGCCTACTGCACGGTAGCCGCGCCGTTCTCGGGCCGGGTGGCCCGCGTCTATGTGCGTCCGCATGAAAGCGTCAACGCCGGCGCGCCGCTGCTCGACCTGGTCAGCGATGGACCGCTCAAGTTGCGCCTGAACGTGCCATCGCGGATGCTGCGCGACCTGCGCATTGGCAGCCAGTTCAACGTCAACGTCACCGAGACAGGCAAAAGCTACACGGCCAAGGTGTCGGCCATCAACGCCAGGGTGGATGCCGTGGCCCAGTCGATCGAGATCGAGGGTCGCCTGACGGCGCCAGCGGCGGAGCTGCTGCCTGGCATGAGCGGCGTGGCCCAGTTCCAGCAGACGAAGTAACGCCCATGCAGATGCCGACGCAAAGCGATGTCGTGCTGTTGCTGCAGCTTGCCGAGCTGGAAAGCCTGGCACGCCAGGCGGACAGCGTGCAACAGCTCAGCTTCCACATTGCCAACGACGCCCATCCGCTGCTGCGCTATCGCCAGGCGCTGGTGTTCGATGTCAGACCGCCAGCGTGGCACCTGCTCAATATCTCGGGGCTCGTGTCGATCGACGAACAGTCCCCTTACGTGGTGTGGCTCGGGCATGCGCGCAAGTGGCTACGCGAGCGGCTGGAGGCCGGCGAGCCACAGTGGATCACGCAGGAGGATGCCGCCCTCGCCAGCGATGTCGTACGTAGTGGCTGGGAGGAGTGGTGGCCGAATGGCGCATGGGCGCTGCCACTGCGCAGTCGCGCGGGACAGGTGCAGGGCTGGGTGCTGTTCCTGCTCGACGAAGTGCCCGGCGCGGGCGCTGGCATCGCCATGTCGCGGCTCACGCAGGCCTGGGGCTATCACTGGGAGATGCTGGCGCGCCGCGAGCGCGATGTCTCCTGGCTGTGGGGCAGCCGGACGCGCCGTATTGCGATCGCGGCTGTAGTGCTGATTCTGCTGATGCCGGTGCGGCAAAGCGCGCTGGCACCAGCAGAAGTGACGTCGCTGGACCTGCAGATGGTGAGCGCGCCCATTGAAGGCGTGGTCAAGGAAGTGCATGTGCAGCCCAACCAGACGGTCAAAGCCGGCCAGCCGCTCTTCTCGCTCGACGACACCACGCTCAGCCATCGCCTGGAGGTGGCCTCGCAGGCCGTGGCCGTGGCCGACGCGGAACTGCTGGCAGCGCGTCAGAACGCTTTCCGCAGCGACGACAGCAAGGCGCAGCTGACCACCTTGCAGAGCCGTGCCGAAGAACGCCGGGCCGAGCTGGAATCGATCCGTTCGCAATTGCAGCGCCAGACCGTCGTGGCGCCGCGCGACGGTGTCGCGGTGTTCGCCGATATCAACGACTGGCTCGGCAAGCCGGTGGTGACCGGCGAGCGCATCATGCAACTGGCCAATCCCGATCGGCCGGCCATGCTGATCCATCTGCCGGTGGCCGATGCGCTCACGCTCGACGTGGGCGCGCCGGTCAGCCTGTTCCTCACGGTGCGCCCGCTGCAACCGCTCTCCGGCAAGCTGATCGAAACCAGTTACCAGGCGGCGCTCACACCCGACGGCGTGCCGAGCTACCGGCTGCGTGCCGATATCGAGAACGGCGATCCGCAACACGCCCGCATCGGCCTGAAGGGAACCGCGCGCATCAAGGGCGGCTGGTCGGTACTGGCTTACGAGATCCTGCGCCGGCCGCTGGCAACCTTGCGCGCGTGGACGGGCATCTGACATGCAGGCCAGCCCCGACGAACTGCCGCTGCCGCTGCTGCGTGAGGACTTGCGCCTGTTCCCCGGCGCCCCGCATACCGACGGCAGCCCGGCGTGGATTATCGAAGACCCCGTACGCAACCGCCATTTCCGGATCGGCTGGCTCGAGTTCGAATGCCTGCAGCGCTGGCACATGACGCCGCGCGCCATCGCGGAGCAGGTTCGCGCCAGCACGCCGCTCGAGGCTCAAAGCGAGCAGGTGCTCGGCTTTGCCGCATTCCTCCAGGGCAATGCGCTGCTGCGGCCATCGCCCGGACGCAGCCAGGAGATGGCCACCACCCGCCAGCCACGCGAATGGCTGAGCTGGCGCTGGTGGCTGCACCACTACCTGTTTTTCCGCATTCCGCTGTTGCGGCCGACCTACCGCATCCAGTCGCTGTACCGGCATCTGCAGTGGCTGTTCCAGCCGGCCACGGCATGGATCGTACTGGGGCTCACATTGCTGGGGGTCGTGCTGACCTTGCGGCAATGGGACACCTTCCGGCATACGCTGTTCGAATCGATCTCGCTGGAAGGCGCGGTGGGCTTCGCGTGCGCCGTGGTCGTTGCCAAGACGCTGCATGAACTCGGTCATGCGCTGGTCGCGACCCACTTCGGCGTCAGGGTGGGACACATGGGTGTGGCCTTTCTCGTGATGTGGCCCATGCTCTATACGGACACCAGCGAGTCCTGGCGGCTGACCAACGCGCGGCAGCGGCTGGCCATTGCCAGCGCGGGCATCGTCACCGAACTGATCATTGGCGGTCTGGCCACGCTGGGCTGGGCGCTGCTGGCGCCCGGCCCATTGCGCCAGGCGTGCTTCTACCTGGCCACCACCAGTTGGGTGCTGTCGCTGGCGCTCAATGCCAGCCCGTTCATGCGTTTCGATGGCTACTTCATCCTGTCCGATCTGCTCGACCTGCCGAACCTGCACGAGCGGGCGGGCGCGCTGGCGCGCACGGCGCTGCGGCGTCTGCTGCTGGGCTGGCCAGACCCGTGGCCCGAGCCGCTGCCTGCGACGCTTCGCAACCGGCTGATTGCCTTTGCCTGGATCACGTGGTGCTACCGGCTGACCGTATTCCTCGGCATCGCACTGGTGGTCTATCACCTCTTCTTCAAGGCGTTGGGCGTTGCGCTCTTTCTGGTCGAAATCGTGTTCTTTATCGCGCTGCCGTGCTGGCGGGAGCTCCGCGTGTGGTTCCGGCGGCGGGCGGAGACCACGCGCCCGCGCCGCCGGCTGCTGTGGGGCGCGCTGGCCGCGCTGCTGATCGTGCTGGCGATTCCCTGGCCGACCGGCGTGCGGGCGCCGGCGCTCGCGCACAGCACGCGCCAATGGACCGCATACGCGCCGGCGCCAGCGCAACTGGTATCCACCACGCCCCCGGGCCACGTGCGCGCCGGCAGTGCCTTGATCCAATTGCGCCAGCCGGAACTCGTGAGCGAGGCAATGGCGGCGCAGGCCAGCATCAATGGCAACGATGCGCGGCTGACGGGCCTGCTCGAATTGCGCCGCGGTATCGAGCAACAAGCCGCCACGCTCGAAGAACTGCAGCAGAGTCTGGCGCGCGCACGCGCCGTCCACGCGGAAGAACGCCGACTGCTGCTTGCGGCGCCGTTCGATGGCGCATGGGTGGATGTACCGGATGACATTCGCGCCGATACCTGGGTGGGCTCCAAACAGGTACTTGGCCGACTGATCGACCCCGCGCACTGGATGGTGGATGCCTTCGTCGACGAAAGCGACGTGCAGTATCTGCGCACCGGGGCCAGCGCCTGCTTCTTCCCCGATGCGCGTCCGGCTCGCCACTGCGGCGTGATACGGGCCATCGCGCCGTCGCGCAGCGCGCAGATTCCGGCGGCGCAACTCACCACGCCCCACGGCGGGCCCATCGCCGCCGTCGACAAGCAAGGCGCGCTGATTCCGGATGCCGCCCTCTATCTCGTCCAGATCGACCTGGCCGCGCCGCCGCCATCACTGGTCGAACTGCGCGGCAACGTCCATCTGGCCGGCGAGCCTCGCAGCCGACTGGCGGACTGGATGCGCAACATCTACAGCGTCGTGATTCGGGAGAGTGGATTCTAGGCGCCGAGGACCGGGGCGGTGCCGAAAGCCGCGAAGGTGGCGAACACGGCGCGACGTGCCGCTCAACGCCGCGGCGGGTTCTCCGCCGAGATCCAGTTCAGGAACAGGTCCCGTGCCGGGTGCAGGTAGTCGCCAATCGGCTGCGTGCGGCCGTTGGCGTACCAGTGACAGTACGCGCCGTGGAAGATGGCCACCAGCAGGCGGGCGATGTCGGTAGAAAGCGGGCGCTCCGGCGTGCCCAACGCCTCCACCAGCACGCGGACATGGCCGTTCCACCCTTCGCGGATATGTTCGCGCACGGACTGCGGGGTGTTGGCGGAGAACAGCAGCGCCATCACCACCCCCTTGGTTTCCGGATTGCGCGTGAAATAGTCGGCCACCCGGTCAAAGATCTCGTCCACGCGCTCGGCCAGCGGCCTTCCTTCCAGATCGTCGGGACGCAGCGCAAGCTCGATTTCCTGGAACAGACTGATCGCCGCCTCGGCAAGCAGCATTTCCTTGCTGCCGAAATGCCAAAGCAGGCTGCTCTTGGCCACGCCGACCTGGGCAGAGATCTGATCGAGCGTCACTTCGCTATAGCCATGCTCGGAAATCAATGACTTCGTGAGCGCAATGACGCGATTGCGGGTCTCGAGGCCCCGGCGGTACTTCGTTGTCCCATTCGGAATGGCGACAACGTCGCCCGTCTCGTTTGCACTCATCGACTTCACCCATTCAGCTTGCCGCAAATTGTAGCAGCGGCGTCATATCGGTCCTCCGGACTTGCCCTAGGTTTCCCCTTCCTGGCTTGACACCGATCTGCCCCAACTCCGACACTTCAAATTGTACTGACTGTTCAGTTTATTTTTAAGGGGTTTCTAGTGCCCGATACTCCACAAACAGCAAGAGAATCCACGCGTGACGGGATGGAGCGTCTGTTCCAGGCGCAGCGGTCAGCCTTTGCCGCCGCGCCCTACCCGGCGCTGGCCGACAGAAAGCAGGGCCTGCGGCGCCTGCGCGATGCAGTTCGCAAGCACGCCGGCAGCCTGGCGCACGCGGCGGACCGCGACTTCGGCGGACGCGCCCATGCCGAGACGATGATGGTCGACGTGCTGCCGTCCGTGCTGCACATCAACCACCTGCTTGGCGGGCTTGGCCGGTGGATGCGACCGTCGCGCAGGAGTGTCGAACTGCTGTTCCTCGGGAACAGCGCCAAGGTGGTGTATCAGCCGAAGGGCGTGGTTGGCATCGTGGTGCCCTGGAACTTCCCCGTCTATCTGGCGCTCGGGCCACTGGCCACCGCGCTGGCGGCAGGCAACCGATGCCTGATCAAGACCTCGGAGTTCGCGCCCCGGACCTCTGCCGCGCTACGCGCCTTGCTTGCCGAGGCATTCACCGAGGACGAAGTCGCCATCGTCGAGGGCGACGCCGACGTGGCACGCCAGTTCACCGGCCTGCCGTTCGATCATCTGGTGTTCACGGGCTCCCCCGAGGTCGGCCGCCACGTAATGCGTGCCGCCGCCGAACACCTGACGCCCGTCACGCTCGAACTCGGTGGCAAATCGCCTGCCATCGTGTCGTCCAGCGCGAACCTGGCAACCGCTGCACGGCGCATCGCCCACGGCAAGACGGTCAACGCCGGTCAGATCTGCGTGGCGCCGGACTACGCCCTGGTGCCAGAGGCGCTCGCCGGCCGTTTTGCCACGGAAGTGCTGAACGCATCCGCAGCGCTGTTCCCGGCGGATCGCGACGACTACGCAAGCATCATTCATGACCGCGCCCACCAGCGCATGAACGACCTGCTAGATGACGCGCGTGCCCAAGGTGCGCAGGTCATGCGCGCGGCCATGCCCGAGGATGGACGTCGCGTGCCGCTGCACGTGGTACTCGGCGTAACGCCCCGGATGCGCATCGCGCGCGAGGAAATCTTCGGCCCGATCCTGCCGGTCTTCACCTATCGCAAATTCGAGGACGTCGTGACGCATGTACGTGACGGCACGCGACCGCTCGCCATGTACTACTTCGGCGACGACAAGGCCGAATCGACCACGCTGCTGCAACGCACGCACGCGGGAGGCGTCACGCTGAACGACTGGGGCTGGCACGTGCTGAATCACGACCTGCCGTTCGGTGGCACCGGCACGTCCGGCATGGGCAACTATCACGGCGCCGAGGGCTTCCGCGAGCTATCGCACGCCAAGGCCGTGTTCTCCGAGCGGAAGTGGTTTCCGATCGAACTGTTTCACCCGCCCTACGGCACGTTCATCCAGCGCCTGACGCTGCGGATGTTCCTGGGTCGGCCCGCCGCAGCGCCCCCCGTGCAAACCGAAGCCTTGCCAGTGACGGCATCCCAAGACTAATTCCCAGGTTCCGAAGAACAACATCATGGATTTCGACTACGTCATCATTGGCGCGGGTTCGGCTGGCTGCGTGCTGGCCAACCGCCTGAGCGCCGACCCTTCCGTGCGCGTCTGCCTGGTCGAAGCCGGCCCGGTCGATCGCTCTCCGCTGATCCATACGCCGGCTGGCATCATCGGCATCCTGCCGACCCGACACGTCAACTGGGCATTCGAGACAGTTCCGCAGCCAGGGCTGAAGGGCCGTCTTGGCTACCAGCCGCGCGGCAAGACGCTTGGCGGCAGCAGCGCTATCAACGCGATGATCTACATCCGCGGCCACCGCACCGATTACGACGATTGGGCGGCGCTGGGCAATCCCGACTGGTCCTACGACGGTGTGCTGCCCTGGTTCCGGCGCTCCGAGGATTACTTCGGCGGCGCCGATACCTATCACGGCGCCGGCGGCGAGCTGACAGTGAGCGCGCTCGACGCCCATCCGGCCACGCACGCGTTTATCGAAGCCGGCCGCAAGAGCGGCCACGCCGTCAATGCGGATTTCAACGGCGCCGAGCAGGAAGGCGTTGGCCACTATCACGTGACCATTCGCAACGGCCGGCGCTGTAGCGCATCGGTGGCGTTCCTGCATCCCCTGCGCGACAAGCGCCCGAATCTCACGGTGCTAACGGGCGGCCATGCCACCCGACTGATCCTGCGCGGCAACACGGCCGAAGGCGTCACGGTCCTCGTGAAAGGCCGTGACGTGGAACTGCGCGCGCGCCGCGAGACCATCGTGGCGGCCGGCGCTTTCGGCACGCCCCAACTACTCCAGCTTTCCGGCATCGGCGACGAAGCAGACCTACGCCCCCACGGCATCGCCGTCCTGCACGCGCTGCCCGGCGTCGGCAAGGGGCTGATCGACCATCCCGACTACATCCTGCCCTTCAAGAGCCCCGATAAGTCGTTGATGGGCATGTCGCTGCAAGGCGTGGCGGCCATGACGAAAGCGTTCTTCGAGTACCGCAAGTCACACACGGGTCTGCTGGCCAGCAACTTCGGCGAGGCCGGCGCGTTCCTGCGCACCGATCCGACGCTGTCGCGCCCCGACGTGCAGTTGCACTGGGTCACCGGCATCGTGGACAACCACAACCGCACGCGCCACGCGGGCCACGGCATGAGCTGCCACGTCTGCGTGCTGCGTCCGAAGAGCCGCGGCACGGTCGGCCTGAACTCGGCCAATCCGCTGGCGCCGCCGCGTATCGACCCGAACTTCCTCAGCAACGACGACGACGTGACGACGCTGCTCAAGGGCTACAAGCTCTCGCGCGAGATCATGCACGCGCAGCCGCTGGCCCGCTACGCCGGGCGCGAGCTGTACGTGAAGGGCGTGAGCAGCGACGACCAGCTCGTCGACCTGCTGCGCCGCCGCACCGACAGCATCTACCACCCGGTGGGTACCTGCCGCATGGGTAGCGACGACATGGCCGTGGTCGACCAGCGCCTGCGCGTGCGCGGCATGGACCGCCTGCGCGTGGTCGACGCCTCGATCATGCCGACGCTGATCGGCGGCAACACGAATGCCCCATCGATCATGATCGGCGAGAAAGGGGCCGCGATGATCGCGGAAGACTGGCAGGGCCGCGCGGCCGCCTGATTGCGCATCGCAACGCCGCACCGCAACGCCAAATAACAAACCCGCAAAACAAGAGCCCGAGAAGGAAACTCCATGCAACGCAAGACCGCCGCGATTCATGCGGCCATTTCCCTGCTGGTAGGCAGCCTGTTCCCGATAAGCGCCATGGCCGCGCCCACCGAGACCATTGCCACCAACGACGCAACGGCCGCCACACGCGATGCCAATGCGGACGTACTGAAGCGCCTGCCTTTCGCCAACCGGCAGGACTTCGAGGATGCCCAACGCGGCTGGGTCGGGTCGCTCGACAGTGGCGAGATCCGCAATGCCGATGGTCGCGTGGTCTGGAACCTCGACGCCTATGCCTTCCTGCGTGACGATGCATCGCCCGCCTCGGTCAATCCGAGCCTCTGGCGCCAGGCGCAGCTCAACCTGAAGCACGGCCTGTTCAAGGTCACCGACCATATCTATCAAGTGCGTGGTTTCGACCTCTCGAACATGACCATCGTCGAGGGCGACAGCGGCCTTATCGTGATCGATCCGCTTCTGACCGCCGAAACCGCCCGCGCGGCGATCGACGTCTACTACAAGTACCGCCCGAAGAAGCCCATCGTCGCGGTGATCTACTCGCACAGCCATGTGGACCATTTCGGCGGCGTGAAGGGCGTGGTCAGCCAGGATGACGTCAAGTCTGGCAAGGTGAAGATCTACGCGCCCGAAGGCTTTATGGAAGAGGCCATCAGCGAGAACATCTTCGCCGGCAATGCCATGAGCCGCCGCGCGCAGTACATGTACGGCGCCCTGCTGCCAAAGGGCCCGCAGGGGCAGGTGGACGCCGGCCTCGGCAAGACCGTTTCGCTCGGCACGATCACGCTGATTCCGCCCACCGACCTGATCGGCAAGACCGGCGAAACCCGCACGATCGACGGCGTGCGGATCGAGTTCCAGATGGCTCCCGGCTCCGAGGCGCCGGCCGAGATGCTGATGTACTTCCCGCAGTGGCGGGCACTGTGCGCGGCGGAGGACGCCACGCATAACCTGCACAACCTCTACACCATCCGCGGCGCCCAGGTGCGCGACGCCAACCAGTGGTGGCGCGCGCTCGACGAAACCATCGACCGCTACGGCAACCGCACCGACGTCATCTTCGCGCAGCACCATTGGCCAAAGTGGGGCCAGCAGAACATTACCGGCTTCCTCTCGCGGCAGCGCGACGCCTACAAGTTCATCCACGACCAGACACTGCGCCTGGCCAACCAGGGCTACACAATGACCGAGGTAGGCGAGCGCGTGAAGCTGCCGCCGTCTCTGGCCAGCCAGTGGGACCTTCGCGACTACTACGGCACGGTGAATCACAACGCCAAGGCCGTCTACCAGCGGTACCTCGGCTGGTACAGCGGTGACCCGGCCGACCTGCACCCGCTGCCACCGGAGGAATCCGCGCAACGCTACGTGCAGTACATGGGGGGCGCCGACAAGATCCTCGCGCAGGCCAGCAAGTCGTACGCCCAGGGCGATTACCGCTGGGTGGCGCAGGTGGTCAAGCACGTGGTCTACGCCGATCCGTCGAACCAGGCGGCCCGCAAGCTCGAGGCCGACGCGCTTGAACAACTCGGCTACCAGACCGAGGCCGCAAGCTGGCGCAGTGCCTATCTGGTGGGCGCCTACGAACTGCGCAATGGGGTGCCCAAGCTGCAGAGCACCCAGACTGCCAGCCCGGACATGATCGGGGCCATGACCGACACGATGTTCCTGGACTTCCTGGCCGTGCGCCTCAATGGTGAGCGCGCCACCGGCCACGACCTGAAGTTCAACTGGGTGCAACCCGATACTGGCAAGCGTTATGCGCTGTCGGTGGAAAACGGCGTCTTCCTCTACAAGCCGGAGCGCCAGTTCGACGACGCCGGTGCCACGTTGACGATGCCGCGCAGCGCGCTGATCGGCTCGCTGCTGGGCCAGACCACGCTGCCCGCGGAACTCTCGGCCGGGCGCGCCAAGGTGGACGGTGATCCGGCTGTACTGAAGTCATGGATGGGAATGCTGGACAAGTTCGACCCGCAGTTCAATATCGTGACGCCCTGATGCCGTCTGGCATCTCCACCCGCTGAACCGCTGAGCCGCCATCCGGCCCTCCTCCAGGAGCCGGGTGGCGGCCCCCGCGCCCGGCACCCGCGCAGGTCGATGCGCCCCTGCTGTCATCACAGCGCGTGCAGAGCCGCCATCTAGTCAATTTGGCAAATTGCGCTGTTTATCTTTGACTAAATCAAATACTGCAATAAAAGGAATTGGCGCGCGAACCGTTTTCGCTCTCGCGTTTTCCCGCAGGCAGAACTCGTACGACGGCTATCCCCGGGGAAACCGACCCGCCATACCGCCCGCTTCGGACATCCCTGTCTGCGAAGTCAGTATCCGAGCGCTTCATAAACAATTCACTTCACACCTTCAATAAACTGAATTCCGTTGATCTCACTCAACAGCGATACTTCACGAGACTTATGCGCCATTGCAATTTGCACCGGAGGCACTTTCATGAGGCGAGCTGAAATGAGAAAGACAAGAATCGGGGGACTGGCAACGCTTGCCATTGCCGCTGCCGTACTGACATTAGCGGGCTGCGGCAAGCAGGAAGAGCCCAAGGCACCGGCAGCGCAAGCACCGGCCGCGCAATCTTCCGCCGAGGCGCCTGCAGCGCCGCAGGCCGCCCGCGAGAATCCCCCTGTCGCCGCGAATGCGCCGGAGTCGGCAGCTTCCGCGCCGGCACTGCCGCCAGTGGCCAATTCCGGCAAGAAGCCGAACATCCTGGTGATCTTCGGTGACGACATTGGCCAGACCAACATCAGCGCCTACAGCCATGGCGTGGTTGGCTACCGCACCCCGAACATCGATCGCATCGCCCGCGAGGGCATGATGATGACCGACTACTACGGCGAGAACAGCTGTACCGCTGGCCGTTCTACCTTTATCACTGGTGAAGTCGGCTTGCGTACCGGCCTGCTGAAGGTTGGCATCCCCGGCGCGACCGTTGGCCTGCAGGCGCAGAACGCGACCATTGCCGAAGCGCTGAAGCCGCTTGGCTATGCCACCGGTCAGTTCGGCAAAAACCACCTTGGCGATCGCAACGAATACCTGCCGACCGCGCACGGCTTCGACGAGTTCTACGGCAACCTGTATCACCTGAACGCCGAAGAGGAGCCGGAGCGTCCGTACTATCCGAAGAACGACGCGGCCTTCGTGAAGGCGAATTCCCCGCGTGGCGTGATCCACTCGTTCTCCGACGGCAAGGTGGAAGACACCGGCCCGCTGACGCGCAAGCGCATGGAGACCATCGACGATGAGACCACGGCCGCAGCCATCGGCTTTATGGAGAAGCAGGTCAAGGCGGACAAGCCGTTCTTCGTGTGGATGAACACCACCCGCATGCACTTGTTCACCCATGTACGCGAGTCGATGCGCGGCCAGAGCGGTATGCCGGGCAACGAGTACGCGGACGGCATGCTCGAGCATGACGCCGACGTGGGCAAGCTGCTCAAGACGCTCGACGACCTGAAGATCGCGGACAACACCATCGTTGTCTACACGACGGACAACGGCCCGAACCAGTTCAGCTGGCCGGATGCGGCAACCACGCCGTTCCGCAGCGAGAAAGACACCAACTGGGAAGGCGCGTTCCGCGTGCCGGCGCTGGTGAAGTGGCCAGGCCGCATCAAACCGGGCACGGTCTCCACAACGATGATGTCCGGCCTTGACTGGTTCCCCACGCTGCTTGCGGCCGCAGGCGATACCGACATCAAGGAACGACTGCTCAAGGGCACCAGCCTTGGTGGCAAATCGTTCAAGGTGCACCTGGACGGCTATAACTTCATGCCGTACCTGACCGGGCAGACCAATACCGGCCCGCGCCAGGACTTCTACTACTTCAACGATGACGGGCAACTGGTCGCCTATCGCTACAACGACTGGAAAATCGTCTTCTGTGAGCAGCGGCAGCCTGGCGGCTTCCAGGTGTGGTCCAACCCGTTCACCTGCTTGCGCGCGCCCAAGGCGTTCAACCTGCGCATGGACCCATACGAGCGCGCCGATACGGTATCCGATCAGTACTATGACTGGGCCACGAAGAACGCCTACCTGATGCAGTACGGCGTCTATCGCGTGATTCCGTTCCTTCAGACGTTCAAGGACTATCCGCCCAGCCAGCGTCCCGCGAGCTTCAGTATCGACCAGGCGGTCGAGCAACTGATGAAGACGCTGGACAAGACGCCAGCCAAGTAACACCGGATAGCGTCTGACACCACCGGCCGGCTTCCGCCTCGCGGAACGCCGGCCGGTGGCATTCTGGGCAGGCAGAAAACACGCAGGAAATCTCGTCGCGCCTAGAATGGCGGCTTTCCGCAAGCGGATTGCGGGTCGTTCCGGGGAGACCCCTCATGAAGCTCCATCAATTGCGCGCGTTGGCCGCCGTCTCCGAGACGGGCAGCATGCAAGAGGCATCCCGCCTGCTCCACGTCACCCAGCCAGCACTGAGCAAGGCCATCAAGGAACTGGAAGCCAGCGTGGGCGCCGCGCTGTTCGTGCGCACGAACAAGGGTGTGCAACTCACACCATACGGGCAACGACTGGTCGGCCATGCCCGCCTGATCAGCGAGAACGTCAGGCGCGCGCGCCAGGATCTCGAGGACATGAAAGGCACCGTGGTCAGCGAGATCACCGTCGCCGTCACGCCGGTCACCGCCCTGCTGCGCCCGGCGGGCGCCTGCATCACGGCGTTCCGGCGCGATTTCCCGAGCGCGCAGTTGCGCTTGCAGGAAATGCGGCCCGCGCAAATGCTCGAGCACCTGCGCGAAGGCACCATCGACTTCGCGCTGACCTCCCAGTCCCTGGCCACCGCGCATGGCCTCGACTGCGCCCAGGCTTGCCACGTGCCGACGCTGATTGCCGGCCGCAAGGATCATCCGTTGCGCAAGACGCGCTCGCTCGGCGCGTTGCTGGAGGCGGAGTGGCTCGTACTCGATCCGCTCTCCGATACCGGCACGCCGTTTCATCAGCTCTTCGCCATCAACGGCATGACGCTGCCGTCGCGCGTTGTCGAATGCACGTCGATGACCCTGGCGCTGGAGATGTGCCGGCAGAGCGACCTGCTGGTGCTGCTCTCCGAGGAATCCCGCCGCAGTCGCTATCTCGTCGACACCATGGACTTCATCGACGTCGACGAGACCATGCCGGACCGCACCATCGCGCTGGTATCGCGTGACCGCCACACCCTCACCTGGGCAGCGGCACGGCTGCACGATGCCCTGCTGGACGCCTTGCGCCAGGAGTTTCCCACGGCGGATTGACGCCAGCCCGTGATTACCAACGCTCATACCCATGAAAAAAAGCTGCGTGCGCCATGGGTGCCAGGCACCTAAGATCGTCCGGTCGAACAGAAACCCATAAGAACACGGGCAGCCATTCAGCGACTGCCCGGACGGACCACCACGAGGAGCCTCATGAACGAAGCCACCGTTTCGCTGGGCAGCGATGCCGCAGCCAGCGTTGTCGCGCCCGCTTCACGCACGCAGGGCCGCCGCGCCGTCATCGCGGCCGCCATCGGCAATGGCCTGGAGATCTACGATTTCACGGTCTACAGCTTCTTCGCCGCCACCATCGGCCGGCTGTTCTTTCCCGCCAGCAGTCCGCTCGCCTCGTTGCTGCTTTCCTTTGCGACGTTCGGTGCCGGCTTCGTGATGCGCCCGCTCGGCGCCGTGCTCATCGGCAACATGGCCGACCGGCGGGGCCGCAAGGCCGCGCTGACGCTGACGATCGGCCTGATGACCGCCGGCACGGCGCTGCTGGCCTTCACGCCGTCCTACGCCAGCATCGGCGTGACCGCCACTGCGCTGGTGGTGGTGGGCCGTCTGCTGCAGGGCCTGTCCGCTGGCGGCGAGGTTGGCGCCGCGTCGGCGCTGCTGATGGAGTCAACTGGCAAGCAACGGCGCTGCTTCGCGGTGAGCTGGCAAGGCGCAAGCCAGGGCGCTGCGGCATTGCTGGGGGCGCTGACCGGGGCCGCGGTCTCGGCGCTGCTGAGCCCCGAAGCACTCCAGTCATGGGGCTGGCGCGTGCCGTTCATGCTCGGCCTGCTGATCGCCCCGGTCGGCATCTACATCCGCCGGCATCTGGAAGAGACCCAAACCGAAAACACCGCCCACGCCGGCCTCATGACGGTGGTGCGCGAGCATCGCCGCACGCTGATTCTCGGCGTGCTGCTGATGACGAGCAGCACGTCGTCGATGTACATCATGGTGTTCTACATGCCGACCTATCTGGTCAACACCGTGCACATGCCGCCCGTCACCGCGTTCCTGGGCGCCTGCGTGGCAGGTCTGACGATGCTGGTCATGTCGCCGCTGTTCGGCTTGCTCGCGGACCGGCTGCCACGCCGCAAGCCGCTGCTGATTGCCAACAGCGTTGTCGCCATCAGCGTGATGGTGCCCAACTTCGCGCTGCTGTCTTCTGGCCCGGGGCTGCCGTTGACGCTGGCCTGCATCGCGTTATCGGTCACGTTGAGTTCCGTAGGCGGCGGCGCGGGATCGGCGCTGATGATGGAATCGCTGCCACGCCATCACCGCGCCACCGGTATGTCGATCATGTACAGCGTGGGCGTGACCGTTTTTGGCGGCTTCGCGCCGCTGGTGGTCACGTGGCTGATTGCCACCACAGGTAGCCGCATGGCGCCGGTCGGATACATGCTGTGCGCGTCGCTGATCAGCTTTACTGCGCTTCTGCTGTTCCCCAGCCATCCGGGCCGCGATTGAGCGCCGCCTTGAAGATGCCCACGATTGCCCCACAACGCTCAGCCCCATTCATCATGACGACCACACCCATTCCCGCCGCCATCTCGTCCGCAGCCAGCCGCTTTGCCGAGCTGCGCCATCGTATCCACGCGCACCCGGAGCTCGGGGCCGACGTGCCGCGCACCGCCGCCATGGTGGCCGGTCTACTGCGCGAATGGGGCTACGACGTCCATACCGGCATTGGCGGCCACGGCATCGTGGCCCAGCTCAAGGTCGGCAACGGCCCGCGCCGCATCGGCATCCGGGCCGACATGGATGCGCTCCCGCTGCAGGAACGCACCGGCTTGCCCTATGCCAGCGAAGTACCTGGCCGTATGCACGCCTGCGGGCATGACGGGCACACGGCCACGCTGCTGGCCGCTGCCGAGTATCTCGCGGCCACGCGCAACTTCGATGGCACGCTGAACCTGATCTTCCAGCCGGACGAGGAAGGCATGACCGGCGCCCTGTCGATGATGGAGGATGGTCTCTTCGAACGCTTTCCGTGCGACGCGATCTACGCGTTCCACAATGCGCCGGGCCTGCCGGTCGGCATGGCCGTGGTCCAGCCTGGCGCGCAGGGCGGATCGTCGGACCGCGTGACCGTGACCTTCCGCGGCAAGGGCGGGCATGGCGCGATTCCGAATCGTGCCGCCGACCCCACGCTGGCGTTGGCGCACACCGTGGTGGCCCTGCAAGGCATCATCGCGCGCAACGTGGCGCCGGTGGATGCGGGCGTGATCAGCGTGGGCCAGATCGAAGCGGGCACGACCTACAACATCATCCCGGAGACCGCCACGCTCAAGCTCAGTGTGCGTGCCACGTTGCCCGAGGTCCGCAAGCTGCTGGAGGAACGCATCCGTGCCGTGGTCACGCATCAGGCCGCGTCGGCCGGTGTCGAGGCCGAGATCGACTACCAGCATCTGGTGCCGGCCATCCGCAACACACCGGCAGAAGCGGCGATCGCACGCGAAGCCGTCGCCAGCGTGCTCGGCAATGACAAAGTCATCCAGGTCCCGCCCTCGACGCAGATGGGCAGCGAGGACTTTGCCTGGATGCTCGAGAAGGTGCCCGGCTGCTACTTCGTGCTTGGAAACGGCACGGGCGAGTGGGTAGGTTGCTCGGTGCACAACGACGGCTACGACTTCAACGATGCGCTAATTCCGCTCGGCGCGGCCTGCTGGGTGGCATTGGCAGAGGGCTATCTCAAGTTGTGATCGCCACAGCCTGCCCCTCTCGCAAGCTGACTGCGAGACGCAGCAACACCGCCTCGAAGCCGCGCAACATGGCGGTGACGGGGCGGTCGGCAGGATGTTTCCGTGCGATGGCCGCCGCGACATGGCGGCGAATCAGCGCGACCTGCGCGTCGATGAACGCCAGGCAGCGCAAACGATCCGGCTCGGAGCCCGCCGCGATCACGGCTAACACCGGTGCCAACGCCAGCGTGCGATACCCCTCCACGGGCAGGGCGGCGATGCCGCCGGGCGCGGCCAGCAGTTCCGGCAACAGGAGCCGGAACACTGCATTGCCCCACTCCGCCTTCTCCGCGGCTTCAGCGGCGCGCCGTTGCGCCAGCGCTTCCGCGTAAACCGGCGACGTGATGCGCCCATGCCGCACCAGCTCCTGATAGCCATCGCGCGTGCCTTCCGATATACAGTCCGCGCCGATATAGGCCGCACCGTTTCTCCGGCTGTCCAGCACGGCCGCCTGCAGCGCATCGGGTGTCCATGCATCGAGCGGCACCACGGCACACGTGGTTGGGCGCGCGGCGTGGATGGTGCAGAGATTGTCATCGCCAAGTGCCGGACAGTGGGCCAGCGATGGGTAGTCGACACCCTGAATCGCCAGCATGAGACCGTCGCCGCCGGGCAAGACATGCCCAAGCATGGCCGCCAGCGCACGGGCCTCCGGGTGCGACGGGCGCACCCGCCGCAACGACAGGCAGCCGATAAAACGGTCCTGATGACGGAATAACTCGGCCATCGTCAGCAGCGGCGACGAGTTGCAGCATTTGCCGCACGCGCTGCATTGGAATGAGAACGTCCGCGCGTGCGTCACGGCGATATCGGCCAGCTTCACCACGGACGACGCACCGAATCGTTGAAGCGCGCCAGGATAAACGTCTTGACGGGCTCCGAATGCAGGCCGCGCACAGTTGGCGTCAACCACGGCGCATCGCGGTCGCGCGCGCGGACGGCCAGCACATTCGCAAAGGGCACGCGTGCGTCCTCCATGCCGAGCGCGTCGCGCGCGGGCGCGAGACCAGCTGCCGATGCCGTGGCAAACGGAAGCGCCACAAGCGCGGCGTTGTCGAGCACGGCGGCAAGCCTCGCCTCCGCAACGGCACGCCAGCGCAGCCCTCGCCGGTTCTCCACGATATCGGTGGTGCGCGGGCTCAGTCCCGCATCGGACGATATCCGGATCAGGCCGTAGCCTTGCAACAGAAGCAGGGCACGCCCCTGCGCGGACGGCTCGGCAGGCAACGCGACAACGGATCGCGGCGGCAATCCGCGCAGATCGGATAGCGTGCGCGAGTACAGCCCCATCGGATAGGTGACGGTGTGGGCCACGGGCAGCAGGCCGCTGCCGGCCCGAGCCAGCGACGGCCCATCCTGTGCGATGTTTGCTTCGATCCGGCCCGCGGTCACCGCCGCATTGGCCTGCGCCACGCTGGCAAAACGCACGGTCTCCAGCCGCACGCCTTCGCGCAACGCCGCATCGCTGGCCGCGCCAACCAACTCGCTGTCTGGTTCCGCGACCACGCCGATACGCACCGTGTAGCGCGGCTGGACAGAACCGGATGCCGCCGTGGCAGATCCTGGCAATGGCAATGCCATCGCCAGCAGCGCCGTCAGCACGCCGCGCCGGTGGATGTGAATCTTCTCAGCCATCGCGCAGCACCGTCCGGAAGCCGATATGCGACGTCGGCAGGTCACTTTCGGCAGACTCCCGCGCCGAAGCACGGTAGCGCACGCAAAAGTCCGGCGCGCACAGGAATGATCCGCCCTTGATCACACTGCTCGCGGCCGGCTTGCGCGACCGTGACGCTGCCGCCACCACTGCCGTATCGCCGTTGGCGTGCGACTGACGCGGGCCGGTGTAGGCGTCGCCAGTCCACTCCCAGGCGTTGGCGATCATGTCGAACAAGCCGAGCGCATTGGCCGTGTAGCACCCCACGGGCGCGAGCCCCGCAAACCCATCGCGCGAGGTATTGAGCACCGGGAACACGCCCTGCCAGTAGTTGGCGGTGGGCGTTCCATCGGCCGTTTGCGGTGCCGTTTCCAGTCCGGCATCGCTACGTCCCGCCTTGGCCGCGAACTCCCATTCGTCCTCCGTGGGCAGGTCATGGCCGAGCCAGTTCGCATAGGCGCTGGCATCGGCCTGCGTGACGAGCGTCACCGGCTGGTTGTCACGTCGGTGATCGTAGCCATGCGGATTGGCAGCGTCCGGCCCTTCTGGATGCCGCCAGTTGGCGCCCGTCACCATCGTCCACCACGCGTAGGGCCGTTGCCCCAGTTCTGCGTCGGTCGGCTTGTGGAAGACCACCGCCGCGCCTTGGCGCTCGGCTTCGGTAACGTAACCGGTGGCCTGCACGAACGCTGCGAACTGGGCCACCGTCACCTCGGTACGGTCGATCCAGAAGCTGCCAACGCGCGTTTTTCCTGCTGGCCGCTCATCCGGATAGCCAAGCGTGGTGCCGGGCACGAACTCACCGCCCTTCACCCGGGCCATGCCAGCCGTCCGCGACTTGCCCCAGCCGGCCGGCAAACCCGAGTAGGCGGCACATCGCTGCACCGAGCCGAGCGTGGCGCCGTCAGGCATGGCGCCCCCCGGCACCGCATGCACGCCCAGCGACGCGATAGCACCCACCGCGAATGCCAGCCCAGCTACCGCCAGCGGCATGCGCCAGCGTCCCCTGTTTCGCAACACGTTCACGACCATGTCCACGGGTTCCGCAATGTCAGTAGATCATGCCCGGCACCTTGGGCAGCACCGCGCCCACGCGCGCGGCGTAGTCGTTCCACTTGGACTTCAGGTCGCTCAGCACATCTGGGCGCTGCGCTGCGAGGTTGTTCGTCTCGCCGCGATCGGCGCGAATGTCGTAGAGCGTCCATTCGCCGTCTGCCGGGCCGAACGGTGGCTCGATCCATACGGCCTTCCAGTTGTCGCTATAGACATAGGTGCGACCGTACAGCTCCTCGGAGAATGTGGTGCGCGACGGGTCGGTTGCATTGCCCTGCAGCGTCGGCAGCAACGACAGGCCGGTGATCGGATAGACATTGCGACCGTCGTACACGACCTTGCCTGCATTGCGGTCGATCCCCTTGCTGTCGTAGAGCGGCGCGGCCGGCTTGGTCGGCGCGCTGACACCGGCGAGGTCCAGGAACGTCGGCGCCAGGTCCACCACATGGGTGAAGCCCGTCACCCTGCTCTGCGGCTGCGCGGGTGCCTTGCCCGCCAGCTTGACGATGGTCGGCACGGAATGTCCGCCCTCTGACGGGAACGACTTCCACAGCTTGAATGGCGTGGCACTGACTTCCGCCCAGCGCTGGCCGTAGTCGATCGTGGCCGTGCCCTTGTAGGCCGGCGTGCCGAGCGTGGGGAACACGGCCGGGTCGGCGTTCTTCGTGTCGTAGTTCTGGTCGTACTTGCCGCTGAACTCGTAGTAGCTGGCTTCGGGGCCATTGTCGGACTGAAACACGATGACGGTGTTTTCGTACTCGCCGATGTCCTTGAGGTGCTGCACCAGCCGGCCAACGTTGTCGTCCAGGTTCTCCACCATGGCCGCGAAGATTTCCATGTGGCGGGCCTGCGCCTTCTTCTGGTCCGCGGTCAGGCTGTCCCACTTCTTGTTCGCGTTCATCACCCGGGTGTCCACACCGCCTTGCGCGACGCTGCGCGTGGCGCTGACGTACGACGCCTGAGGCGTGCCCCAGTTCGCCGTGGCCGGTGTGACGGCGAGTGTTTCATCACGACCCGGATTGGGCGTGAAGTCGGCCGGGATCAGGCCGAGCGCTTTCTGCCGGGCCAGCCGCGCGGCGCGTATCGGCTCGTAGCCCGCGTCATAGACACCCTTGTAGCGGTCGATATAGCCTGTCGGTGCCTGCAGCGGCGAGTGTGGCGCCTGGTAGGTCAGGTAGGCAAAGAACGGCTTGCCATCGGCGTTCTTGCCCGTGCTCGAGTCGATGTACTTGATGATCGTCGAGGTATAGAAGTCCGACGAGAAGAAGTTGGTCGTGTTGGGCGTGACGTAGTGATCGTCCTCCACGTAGGCGGTTGCGCCGTTACGGCCGAAGTGATCTCCGCCGCCGCCGAGCAGCGCGTAGCTCTTTTCGAAACCCCACGAGACCGGCGTCTGCCCCGGTGCCGATGTGCCAACCGCCGCGCCCTGGTTCGTCGCGTTGGGCAAGCCACTGCCAAGGTGCCACTTGCCGGCCATGTAGGTGTGATAGCCGCCGTCCTTCAGCAGTTGCGCGATCGAGAGCGCGCGATCGTTCAGGTAGCCCTCGTAGCCGGGAACGGGCTTGCCGTTCTCGTCCACGTAGTTGGGGTCGCTGTTCGCCATCGTGCCCTGTCCGACCAGATGATGGTCCGTGCCGGAGATGATCATTGAACGCGTCACCGCGCACACGGCGGCGGTGTGGTGATTGGTCAGGATGCGACCATCGCGCACCAGCGCGTCGATGTTGGGCGTGCGGATCTCGCTGCCGAACGCGCCCAGGTCCGAGTACCCGAGGTCATCGGCCATGATGAACAGGATGTTGGGCTTCTTCGCCACGACCTGCGGTGGGGTGGTGACCGGCGTGCCACTGTCCACGGCCAGCGTGCCGCTATCGGTGCCATCGCTCCCGCAACCTGCGGCCAGCGCCGCCGCGCCAAGGCAAAGGGTGGCCAGCGCGCGTCGCACCGGTTGTGGGAAGGCAGCCGCTTTCGTTCTTTTCATATGCGTCTCTCGCTTCAACGTCGGGGTTGAGAAAGAGAGCCATGCTATGAATCACATCGGTTTCACAGAACGAATGGTTTCGCATATGCATTGTCGAAGCGCGCGAATACACGGCCGGGAGCGGGGCCGGCGGCAGTATCAGCGCGGCTTGATAGCGCTTATGCTGATCGTGGATCCGGTGTGACGAAGGGGTGGCCATCGCTGGCAGACGCGTCGATTCCGCGCTTGACCGCCATGCTAAGATCTCCCCGGTCAGCCTCCACGGCTCGTCCCGCAGGGCGAATCGCAGCGCCCCTGAAACGTCCAGACGCACCTACAGCCGGACCATGCGTCGTCCGGCAAGCACACGAGAGACTGGGAATACCAGCGACGTGATGAAGATTCCTCCGCTCAACCCATTGAAGGTCTTCGAGGTCGTGGCCAGAGCCAAGAACCTCACGACCGCCGCCAACGAACTCCGGGTCAGTCAATCGGCAGTGAGCCGTCAGATCGCGGTGCTGGAGGAATACCTGGGCGTCCAGCTCTTCACCCGCGAACGCATCGGCGTAAAGCTGACCGAGGTTGGTGAAGCCTACGCGCGGCGCATCGGCCCGGCGTTCGAGGAAATCTCGGAGGCCACCAAGTTCGTCACCCAGAAATACTCCGACAACGTCATTCGCCTGCGCACCTACACCACGCTGACAGCGCGATGGCTGATTCCCAGGTTGCCGCATTTCAAGCTGCAGTACCCCGACGTCGAAGTGCTGATTACCAACAGCAACGCGCCGCTCGATTTCGGCACTGAGCAATGCGACCTGGCGATCGTCCTCGGTGATGGCAACTGGCCCGACGCCGAGGCAACGCTGCTGCTCGAGGATGTCATCGAACCCGTCTGCTCGCCCGCGTTCCTGGAAGCCTTCCATGGCAGCACGGAGCAGTTGCTGGAATCGCTGCAAAGCAAGCGCCTGCTGGTTTCCAAGTACCGCAAGAATGACTGGCCGACGTGGCTCGCGCACGTCGGCATGGGTCACGTGTTCGACAAGGCCGAGAAGATGGTCTTCAGCAGTTCCATCCTCACGTGGCAGGCGGCCACGGACAACCTTGGCATCGCAATCGGCCAGCAACACATGCTGGACCCCGACCTCAAGGCTGGACGGCTGGTCTGCCCGTTTGCAATGCCGCTGCGTACCGGGCGGGACCACTATATCGTGACGCCGTCGGTGCAGCGTTACTCGGGCAAGATCGCGGCCTTCAAGGAATGGCTGGTGCGTGAGGCCCGGGAAAGCAAGCCCATGACACCGGGCTGATGCTTTATGGCGCCAAGGCCGGCGGATTCGGCCTCTTACCCGCGCCGAATCATGCGATTCCCGACCGGGTAATCGTTCCTCTCCAGAAACTCGCCGCGCGCGAGGTATTTCTAGCCGGTCAGCCACAACGCGAAGAAATCGGCCGGGCCAGGCTTCGGCACGTTGGCCAGCATGGTCCTGTCCACCTGCGCCGCTTCGCGGTGTCATGCACCCCGCACGGAGACCTTCCCGGATGTGGGGCTGGTATGAGTATTTGTTCGGGCTACTGACGAAAGGCGAAGTTCTCAGGCTTCGGGGCCGCAGGCACCATTCCTGCGTCACACATCCCGAACAGACGCAGGAACACACATGGATTTCAAGCTCAGCGAGGAACATCAGGCTTTTGCGGACTCGGTTGCCCGTTTCGCGCAGGACAAACTCAAGGATGGCGCGCTGGCCCGGGCGCATTCGCCCCACTACCCGTGGGACACGGCGGCGCTGCTCGCCGAGCAGGGGCTGCTGGGCATCGCCTTCTCCGAAGACGATGGCGGCCAGGGCGGCACGCTGATGCACGCGGTGCTGGCGATCGAGCAAATCGCGCTGGTTTGCCCCAGGAGCGCCGACATCGTCCAGGCTGGCAACTTCGGCCCGATCCGGACGTTCGTGGAGTACGCATCGCCCGAACAGAAGGCGCGATACCTGCCAGATCTTCTGGCTGGCCGCAAGGTGGTCTCGCTGGGCATGAGCGAACCCGATGCCGGGTCCGCCGTAACCGAGTTGAAAACCAGCGCGCGGCTCGACGGCGACAGCTACGTCATCAACGGCAGCAAGGTTTTCTCCACGCACAGCCCCGACGCCGAGCTATTCCTGATCTATGTTCGCTTCGGCCCCGGCGTTGGTGGCATCGGCTCCGTGCTGGTCGAGCGCGGCACGCCCGGCTTCCAGGTCGGCGAGCCATCATCGTTCATGAACGGCGAGCAGTGGTCGCAGCTCTACTTCGATGATTGCCGTATCCCGGTGGAAAACGTGCTGCTCGGACCGGGCGGTTTCAAGAAACAGATCTCGGGGTTCAACGTCGAGCGTCTGGGCAACTCGTCACGCGCGCTGGCGCTGGGGCGCCACGCGTTCAACGTGGCCCGGGAACATGCCATGACCCGCAAGCAGTTTGGCCGGGAGCTCTGCGAATTCCAGGGCATTCAATGGAAGTTCGCGGATATGGCGATGAAGCTGGAGCAGGCGCAGATGATGCTGTACCGCGCCGCGCTCGAAGGCGAGCACGGACTGCCGAGCGCGCAAAGCACGGCCATGGCCAAGCTGGCCTGCAACATGGCTGGCTGGGAGGTTTCTAACGAAGCGCTGCAGGTGATGGGCGGCATGGGCTTCAGCCAGGAATCTCTCGTGGAGTACTGCGTGCGGCGGACGCGCGGCTGGATGATCGCCGGCGGCTCCATCGAAATCCTGAAGAACCGCATCGCTGAAGGCGTCTTCGGCAGGACGTTCTCGCAGCGCCCGACCAACGGCTGACACTCGGCTGACACTCGGCGCTTGGCAAGCGGGGCCGGGATGAATCCCGGCCTCCGTCATCCCCCCTTCCTGCGTGCCCTCTCCGCCACGCACGTGATCCTTGGCTCGCGCAACTGGCGCGCCCACCGGCAGCCAACCACCATTGGTGGTATCATCCACGCTCCCTGCCATACGCCGGCATTGCCCGGCGTCGAGGCTGCGGCCGCTAGACATCACATTCATAGAAGAACACCAGCGGCCTGTCGGGCGTACACCCGATTCATTCTGGGTGACAGACATCGCCCGCAACCTACCTGACCGGCGGCACGTCCGCTCCGCGATTGTCGCGCCTGTACTGGCGCCTCAGTCAGCGTAAGCACGGTCTACCTCACACCAGTTTTCCGCCTGCGCCTACGTGCGAAGCGGCACTGATTTATCCAATGGCTTTCGACAGCCGGCAAGCGCGCCGCACATGTGAAGTGGCGACAGAAGAAGCTTTCCGGGCCGAGCGCCACTGAACAGGACCAATTTGAATACGAGCACCACCCCATTTACCGTTTCCGTGTACCCGATCCAGCAAGAGCCGGGCGTATGGTTTGCCAACTACATGATCTCGGAGTACCGGAACGGCGCCGAGCGTGTCGTCGCCAACGTCTCCATGCGGCACGCCACGCATTGCTCGGAAGCCAAGGCCAAGCAGGCCGCCCGACAGGCGGGCAAGAGCGCCGCAGCCCGCATGCAACGTTCCGCGCAACGACGCACGCCATCGGGTCAGGCGTGACGCAAGGCCCACTCCGGGCACCTTCTCAACGGCGCAACGCCTGCCTTACGCAGGTACCCGTGCTGCCCACCATCCAATCCGCAAACAGGAGAGCAAGCAAGACATGCCTAACAACGAAGAATGGGAAGAACTCCACCTGACCCCGGCCGGATGGATTGCCGGCAGTTACCGGCACACGCCGTGGCAGCCGGTTGCCGTGACGCCACCGGATGCTGCCGTATTGACGGTACGCCGCCACGTGACCGCTACCTATGGCGGCCCATCGCGCGCTATCGAGGATCGCACGCCGCAAACGCAGGACATGGCACTGATCGAGTCATTGCTGACGCGTTACGGCAGCCCGGAATTCGGCATCTAAGCCAAGTGCGCCACAGGCGGTGGGACAATCCGCCGCCTGCGAATCACACACTCAAACTCACACTCGCACTCAGCCCAGCGGACGATGCCGTAGGCCGCCCGTGGGCGCGCCCGCCCCAACGGGCCTGAGTTCGCCGTCCCAAGGCTCGGCGCCCAGATCCAGCGCGGTGTCGCCTTCCTTGGTTTTCTCGTAGAGGTGGTCCCGGACTGCCTGCCCGATCGCCAGGCGGCATAGTGCCTCCGAGTTCGCTGCAATCTCGCCCTGAAGCGATCCCGCTCCGGTCACCACACCGAACGAACGCCTGCCATCACCGACAAAGCTGGTGAATCTGACGCCCGTGGGCTGGGCCGCATCCGCAAAGCTAACGGCCACGTGATAGGCAATTCCCTTGCCCTGGCCGGGTAACGTGCACAGAAAACTGGATGGCGCGGCGGTGTTCGTCATGCCTGAGATGTCCTCATGAGCTACGTTATCGTTCGTCTGAATACGACGGGAAGCTAGGACTATACCCGGGTCAGTTGTCAATGCCAGTGACAGTGAGGCAGTTACAGGGAAACAACGGACTGACCGGTCACTTCTCCGTTGATGATTTCCTCGGCATAGCGCAGCACGGCGCGCCGGGCGGCGCCCACGTTGTCCCAAGGCGTTGTGTCCAGGTGAAACCTGCGGGCCTGCGTGCTATCGGGATGCGCGCCCTCGCGGCAGATCACCACCGCCGCGTTGAAGGACCGGTCCGGCCTCGGCTCCCCCCAGGCACGCGCCCCGTCGGTATGTCTGTAGACTAGAGGGTAAATGTCATACCCTTTGTAAGTGGCAGTCGGGTAAGCATCCATAGCGTACTCCTAAGCTTTTGCGGTATTCATTGCTCACTCTACTCTTCTTGCGAGGCCAGGCGTGACCTAATTTCACCCTGCGCGGCATTTCGAAGCTGCTGACTTGACTTGCATCGGCCAGGTCCGATCGAGTCGCCCCAGGGATCCGTCCATAAGTCTTCGCGAAGAGCGGACCCTAACAATCCGGACAAGTATCTGCCCGATTCTTCGTGTAGAAGAAATTTGTCCCGCGACACCCAATACTCAACCTCCGAGGAGTGACAATGCACCGAAATCAACCTCCGCCGCGGAGGGTGCTGTCCACTCTCATCCGGCTGATTGCCGCCGTGCCGCTACCGATTGCGCACGCTACAGGCCGCGTTCTGGGGCGGCTCGTCTATGCCCTCCCGGGACGGTACCGACAGCACGTTCAGCAGAATACCGCCCAGGCTGGTTTTTCCGATCCGGCATTTGCCCGGCAGGCCGCAGGCGAGACCGGCGCCATGATGATCGAACTGGCACGCGTGTGGTATCGCGGCCCGGCGTGTCGCGATCAGGTGATTTGCGATGACTGGACAGTGATCGAGCAGACCCTGGCGGAAGGTCGCGGACTCATCATGCTGACACCGCACCTTGGATGCTTTGAACT
Organism: Cupriavidus sp. SHE; assembly: GCF_000812445.1. Taxonomy (NCBI): domain Bacteria; kingdom Pseudomonadati; phylum Pseudomonadota; class Betaproteobacteria; order Burkholderiales; family Burkholderiaceae; genus Cupriavidus; species Cupriavidus sp. SHE. Next base: position 46,624 of record NZ_JWMB01000017.1, read on the forward strand.
GGCAGCCCGCTATGCCGCGGAGCGCATCGCGCTGACAGTCATGTTCCGACCACACCGCAAGCCGATATTGCGGGACCTGCTTGAATCGGTACGTGCCACCTCGAGTCTGAAGACAGTTCCCGCGACTTCCCAAGGCGTGCGCGCGTTCGTCCGCGCGCTGCGCCAGGGTGAAGCGATCGGGCTATTGCCCGATCAGGCGCCCAAGGGTGAAGGCGTGTGGGTACCGTTCTTTGGCCGCAAGGCCTATACGATAACGCTGCCAGGAAAACTCGCAGCGCAAACGGGGGCGCCGCTGATCGTTGCCGCGGGCGAACGCCTGCCCGGTGGGCGCGGCTGGCGCATGCACGTGAAGCGCCTGTCGGGACCATTGCCGCAGACCGCCGAGGCGCAGGCAGCATGGATCAACGCCGAACTGGAAGAAATGATCAGGCGCTTTCCGCTGCAGTACCTGTGGGGGTACAACCGCTTCAAGGTCCCGTCCGGCGCTCCGGCACCCGATTCAGCCGTCGTCCCGGAACACGACGCCTCCGTTATCCAGGGTCCGCCAGCACCTCTCGCCCCTTGATCCTGATGTATCGGGAGAGCGTCCGCGCTCGGCCTGCCACAGCGGTAGCGCGCCCCCGAGACAAGACTCAAGCCATCACGGCAGGAATCGCGGCGCCCGCTTCTCCATATTGGCGCGTACCGCCTCCGTCTGGTTGGGCGCGCCAATCAGCGCATCCTGTTCGACAGACTCGGCCTGGAGAATCGCCAGCGCGTCGCCATCCTCGGTGACGCGCATCAGGCGTTTGCCCGCACGGATCGCGTCCGGGCTCTTCATGGCGATCTCGCGTGCGACGGCCATTGCCGCGGCCCTTGGATCTTCACACACGCGCGTGGCCAGCCCCAGTTCCACGGCCTCGGTACCGCTGATGATGCGTCCTGTGTAAATCAGTTCGTTCAGCACATCTGGCCGCACGAGCCCGCGCGTCAGCAACATGCCGCCCATGTCCGGCACCAGACCCCACTTGATCTCCATGATCGAAAGCTTGGCATCGGCCGTCACGTAGCGCAGGTCCGCGCCCAGCGCCACCTGGAGCCCACCGCCAAAGGCAGCGCCATGCACCGCGGCGATCACTGGCACGGGCAGTTCGCGCCAGACCATGCAGGCGTATTGCGGGTGATTCGACATGCCATGCGTGCGCGGCGTCAGCCGGCCACGCTTGAGCGAGGGGTCGGTCCCTTCGCCCAGACTGGCCATGCGGCCCATGTCCAGACCCGCGCAGAATGCCTTGCCTTCACCGGAAAGCACGACAGCACGCAGACCTGGCATCTCGGCCAGTTGCCGGCCCGTGTCGACCAATGCGTCGAACATCGCCTGGTCCAGCGCGTTCATCTTGTCGGGGCGATTCAGGCGGACTTCGGCCACGCCTTCCTCGATGGTTACAACGATACGTTGGGAGTTGTCAGCAGTCATTCCAAGGGCTTCTCTTTGATACAGCATGTTGCAGCGGTCGCATCCCGGATTTCGGTCACTGGCTTCCAGGGCGCGCCGAACATGGCACCGCAGACCAAAAAAATCCCGTCGGACACGCTCCACGCGTGCACTCCGACGGGGCTTTGGAAAACGTGTGCCGCGCGGTCAGAGCCTTTCGACGATCGTGACGTTGGCCATGCCACCGCCCTCGCACATGGTCTGCAAGCCGTAGCGCTTGCCGCGCTGATGCAGCGCATGGACCAGCGTCGTCATCAGCTTGGTGCCTGAGCCACCCAGCGGATGGCCCAGTGCGATCGCGCCGCCGTTGACGTTCAGGCGATCCGCGTCGGCGCCCAGCGCCTGCAGCCAGGCCAGGGGGACCGGCGCGAACGCCTCGTTGACCTCGTAGAGATCGATATCGTCGATCCGCATGCCGGCCCGCTTCAGCGCGCGCTCGGTAGCGGGCAGCGGGGCCTCCAGCATGATCACCGGGTCATGTCCGAGCACGCTCATATGGTGGATGCGTGCCAGCGGCTTGACGCCCAGCATCTTCAACCCGCGTTCGTTGACGACCATGACGCCGCTCGCGCCGTCGCAGATCTGGCTGGCAGTGGCCGCCGTGACGCTACCGCCTTCGGCGATCAGCTTTACCGAGGCGATGCCCTCCAGCGTCGCGCCGAAACGAATACCTTCGTCGATGGTGTGGAACTCGCCGAGATCGCTGCCGTCATTCATGCGCGCGGCCAGCGGCAGGATCTCCTGCTCGAAGCGCCCTGCCTTCGTGGCCGCCGCGGCGAGCTGGTGGCTGCGCAGCGCATAGGCGTCGAGCGCGGCCTTGTCGAGCTTGTACTTCTTCGCGATCATCTCCGCGCCGGTGAACTGGCTGAACTCCACGCCCGGATAGCGCGCCTGCATTTGCGGGCTGACGTAGTGGCCCAGGCCGTTCTTTCGCGGCAGCGTGCTCGGGGTGCCCATCGGCACGCGGGACATGCTTTCCACGCCGGCGGCGATCACCACGTCCATGGTGCCCGACATCACGGCCTGCGCCGCGAAATGCAGCGCCTGTTGCGAAGATCCGCACTGGCGGTCGACCGAGGTAGCCGGCACCGATTCCGGCAGCTTCGATGCCAAGACCGCGCCACGCGCGATGTTTGAGGACTGCTCGCCCGCCTGGCCGACGCAGCCCATGATGACGTCCTCCACCATGCTCGGGTCGGCCCCGCTGCGCTCGACAAGCGCGTTGAGCACCTGCCCCGCGAGGTCCGCGGGATGCCAGCCGGACAGGCGGCCATTGCGACGGCCGCCGGCAGTGCGGACGGCGGAAACGATATAGGCTTCGGACATGGTGTCTCCAGTGATGAGATGACGGGCTGGCGCCCGATCTTCCGTCGGGCCGCCACCCTGAAAGCAGGAATGCCGGTTAGCGCGCCGCCATGCGAATCGCGCCGTCCAGACGCACGGATTCGCCGTTGAAGTAGCGGTTGACGATCATGGTCTCGGCCAGTTGCGCATATTCGTCCGGATCGCCGAGCCGCTTCGGGAACGGCACCGACGCGGCCAGCGCGGACTTCACGTTGTCGGGCAGGCCCTGCATCAACGGCGTGTTGAACAGGCCAGGCATGATCGTGTTCACGCGGATGCCTTCGCTCATCAGATCGCGTGCGATCGGCAGCGTCATGCCAGTGATCGCCGCCTTGGACGCACTGTAGGCCGCCTGGCCCATCTGCCCGTCCTCCGCCGCCACCGACGCCGTATTGATGATGGTGCCGCGTTCGCCGTCATCGAGCGGGTCCAGCGTCAGCATTCCGGCGGCGGATTTGGCAATGCAACTGAAGGTGCCCACCAGGTTGATCTGGATGATCCGGTTGAAGTTGGCCACGGGGAAGTGGCGGATTTCTCCCGTCGATTTGTCCCGGCCCGCCGTCTTGGCGGAGAAACCGGTGCCGGCACAGTTCACGAGCACGCGCTCCTGTCCATGTGCCGCGCGCGCCTTGGCAAATGCGGCGTCGACCTGCTCCTCGTTGGTCACGTCAACCTTGCAGAACACGCCACCAAGCTCGCGCGCCAGCGCTTCCCCCAGCTCCGCATTCAGATCGAACAGCGCCACCTTGACGCCGGCGCCGGCCAGGCGTCGCGCGGTGGCGGCACCCAGGCCGGAAGCGCCACCGGTGATGACCGCGGCAATGCTGGAATCGAGTTTCATTGCATATCCTTGCGTGAATGGAAGACTGCCGTCGCATCTGGCCAGCCGGCGACACATGCCACCGGCATCGGCAATGCGGGGTTCAGACGAAATACTTGCTCGTCGCTTCGATGCGGTTCTGACAATCGCTGACCATGCGCGAGATCAGTTCCGCGCAGGTCGGAATATCGTCGATCAGGCCGATGCACTGGCCGGCGCTGACCACGCCGTTGTCGACCTCACCCGATTGCAAGGCCGCGCGGCCACGGGTGCCGGTCACCAACGGACGGATGTCTTCGAAAACGCAACCGCCGGGGCGCCGTTCCATGGACACCACTTCCTCGGCGATGGCGTTGCGGAAGACGCGCGCCGTGTTCTTCAGCGTGCGGAAGATCAGCGCGGTGTCACGCTCGGAACCATTGACCAGCGCCTGCTTGATGTTGTCGTGAATTGGCGCTTCCTTCGTCACGCAGAAGCGCGTGCCCATGTTCACGCCCTCGGCGCCCAGCGCCAACGCGGCGGCCATGCCACGTCCGTCCGCGATGCCGCCGGATGCGATCACCGGAATCTCCAGCGCCCGCGCGGCAGCGGGAATCAGCACCAGCCCGCCCACGTCATCCTCGCCGGGATGGCCGGCGCATTCGAGGCCGTCGATCGACACAATGTCCACGCCATTGCGTTCGGCGGAGAGCGCATGTCGCACGGTAGTGCACTTGTGCACGATGGTCACGCCGGCTGCCTTGAAACGGGCGATGAAGTCCTTCGGGCTGTTGCCTGCAGTCTCCACGATGCGCACGCCGCCATCGATGATCGCGTCCACGTACTGGGCATACGGCGGCGGATTGATCGACGGCAGGATGGTCAGGTTCACGCCGAAAGGACGATCGGTCATCTCGCGTGTGCGGGCGATTTCGTTGCGCAGGGCATCCGGCGTGGGTTGCGTCAGCGCGGTCAGGATGCCGAGGCCACCGGCATTGGACACGGCCGATGCCAGTTCGGCCAGACCCACCCACTGCATGCCGCCCTGGATGATCGGATAGTCGATGCCAAGCAAACGCGTGACGCGGGTTCGCATGGGATTGCTCACGATAGTGACTCCTTGAATCAAGTTAGGACTGGTGTTGCCTCCGCCAGTCTGCAAAAGCGTATTGCTCAGCCTGCGCTTGCCGGCTGCAGCGCGCCCCAATGCGCTAGTGCGGCATCGAGGGCAACCCTTCGTTCGGATTGCGGCGCGGCCGCAGGGGTGCGCGAGAAACGCGGCGCCGCGGCAGGCTGAACCACGCCCTGCAAGGTGACGAAGGCCTCGCGTTCGCGGTTGTGCGGGTGCTCGGGCGCCTCGTCCCAATCCAGCACCGGGGCGAAGCACGCATCGGAACCCTCCAGGAGCGCGCACCACTCGGCGCGCGTCCGGGTACGGAAGATGTCCGCCAGTCGCAGCTTGAGCAGCGGCCAGCGCGCGGTTTCCATCTGGCCGTCGAACAGCGGGTCTTCGATGCCGCAACGCTCGCGCAGCGCCGCGTAGAACTGCGGCTCGATCGCACCGACAGCAACATACTTGCCATCGGCGCAGGCATACGTGTCGTAGAACGGCGCGCCGCCGTCGAGCAGATTCTCGCCGCGCTGGTTGTTCCAGCGGCCGCCGGCCTTCATGCCGTACTGCATGGCGGAAAGCAGCGCCGATCCATCCGTCATCGCGGCATCGATCACCTGGCCACGTCCGGACTGGCGCGCCTCGTACAGCGCAGCCATCAGGCCGAACGCGAGCATCATGCCGCCACCGCCGAAATCGCCAACCAGGTTCAATGGCGGCACCGGCGCTTCGCCGGCCCGGCCAATCGCGTGCAGCGCGCCGCTGATGGCGATGTAGTTGATATCGTGGCCGGCGGCCTGCGCCAGGGGACCGTACTGGCCCCAGCCGGTCATGCGCCCGTAGACGAGCCGAGGATTGCGCGCGAGGCAGACATCCGGCCCCAGTCCGAGCCGTTCCATGACGCCGGGCCGGAAGCCTTCCACCACAACATCCGCGCGGCCGATCAGTTCCAGCGCGGCATCTCTTCCGGAAGCCTCACGCAGGTCCAGCGGTATCGTGCGCCGGCCGCGTGCCAGCACATCCGCAGGATTCACCTTTGCCTCGACGCCCGGCGCCGTGGGGCGCGTGATCCGGAGCACATCGGCACCGTGATCCGCCAGCAACATGCAGCAGAACGGCGCGGGCCCCAACCCGGCGAACTCGACAACCTTCAAACCTTCCAGCGAACCTGCCATACCTGCCCCTATCGCGCCAGCGGCGCTCACATCACGGTCAACGCCGCTATGGTGCGTCAAACAAGGGGGGTAACGAATCGTCGGAAGCGACGAAATCCGTTCGCGAGCGTTGCCTGGCGGAACGCTCCTGAGCGTTCCGCAGCGGATTCAGGCAATCACACCCAGGCGGCGCGCGATGGCAACAGCCTGCGTGCGGCTGTGGGCGCAGATCTTGTTGTTGATGTTGCGCAGATGCGTGCGCACGGTGCTATCGGAGACGAACAGTTTCTCCGCGATGGCGCTGTTGGAATAGCCCTCGGCAAGCAGCTGCAGCACGCGGATTTCCTTTGGCGTCAGCGGATCCAGCAGTTGCGGCCGGTCTCCCGCGATTGGCTCCGGAGACTCCTCGAGCGGCCCACATGCCTGCACCAGCCGCAGCACGAATTCGGCGAGAACGGGATCGCGCTGGGCGCTGCCGCTCGACTCCAGCGTCCGCGAGAACTGCGCCAGCAGCGGCCCGATGCGATTGCCCCCTTCGTCGAGCAGCAATCGCGCAAAGCCTTCCGCGCAGGCGGCCTTCAGCACAGGCGCCAATATCGCCTGCGCCGCCGCAGGTTCGCCGGCGCGTTGATATGCTAGCGCGCACAGCAAGCGGAGCTTCATGGCCCGTCGATGACGCCCATCGTGGTCGGCAAACTCGGCGGCTGCCCGCAGGCGGGCCACCGCGGCCTGCGCGTCGCCGGCCAGCGCCTCCCAGCGCAGTTGCGCGAGTTCCAGGTAATCCAGATCATTGGCGATCAGGTGCAGACGGCTCACACGTTCCCACAGGGCCGGGTCGTCGGCACGCGCCAGTTCGTCCTTCGCGGCCCGGGTATGTCCCTGCATCAGCAGGATGCGGGCACGTTCGAGCTTGGCGCCGGCCGCCACGCGCGCCTGGCGTCTGACGTGGCCCAGATACTCGAGCTGCGTCAGCGTCTCGAACGCCTCGTCCACATCGCCTCTGGCAAACGCAATGCGCGACAGCATCACGTGCCCGAGCGTGACGTGATCACCCAACAGCACATCGCGCGCGAGTGGCACGTAGACCCGCAGCAGATGCGCGGCCTGGGCCAGATCGTTCGCCTCATAGACCGTGGCCGCATACATCACGCCGGCCCAGGCATTGCCGCCCGTGTAACCGTAGTGTTGCGTGCTACCGCTGCCAACAGCGATCCGCAAGCGCGCCGTGGCCTCGCGCAGGCGCCCGCCCTGCAGGTCGAAAATGGCCTCGACGGTTTCGGAGTACATCATGTTGAAGGCGCTGCTGTCGGCGCCCTGCGTGCGGCGCGCGGTTTCCAGCAGACGGCGCGATTCGACATGCTGCCCCGACACCGCGAACACGTTCGCCATCGCATTGGCAAGCACCATGTCCGCGAAGGCCACGCCGGTGGGCCAGTGCGTCAGGCATTCGCGCCCGACTTCCAGCGCGCGCTCGAGCTGGTCCATCATCGACAGCAGCGTCGGGCGCAGCGCGAGTACATGCGGACGCACCGCCGGATCGTCGGAGTCCCGCAACCCGCTGCGTTCCAGCAGGTCCATCGCCTCCAGGGGGCCGCGCGTGAACGTCAGCGCCCAGATCCGGATGGCCTGCAGCGGCAGGTGATCGCGCAGGACGTCCTCGGGCAGCGCGTCGAACCAGCGTGTGAGCAGCCGCATACGCCCCTGCCCGAGCAGCGCCGGCGCGTGTGCGATCAGCAGCGTCACGGCATACGCGTAATCGCCGCCTTCGATCGCATGGTCGATGGCGGGCACGGGACGATCCTGTGACCGGAACCATCCGGCGGCGGCATGGTGCAGGCGCGGCACCTCGGCAGGCGCTTCGCGTTGCAATTGCGCCTTCAGAAATTCGGCGATCAGGCTGTGGTAGCGCCACGCCCGGTCTTCACTCTCGATCGGCGCGATCAGGCTGGAAGCTTCGAGTTGCCGCAGGATCGCCTCGCAATCCACATCGGGCAGCAACACGTGACACAGCTGCGGGTTCAGATAGCGCAGGATGCTGGTGCGCAGCAGGAACTGGCGTACCGGCTCGGGCTGCCGGGCCACCACGTCTTCGGCCAGATAGTCGGCCACCGACCGGCTGGTGCCCGAGAAACGGTCGATGAACTCGGTATGCGCTTCGCTGCGCTCCAGCGAAGCCGATGCGAGCGACAACGCGGCCGCCCAGCCCTCCGTCTTGCGATACAGGCGCTGCAGATCATCCGCCGCAAGCGGCATCGGCCGCACGGTGCGGAAGAACTGCTCGGTTTCCTCGATCGAGAAACGCAGCGCCGTGGCGTCGATTTCCAGCAACTGGCCTCGGGCGCGCAGGCGGCCCAGCCTCACATCGGGCGTGCTGCGCGAGCCGATGATGAGCTGCCCGTTATGCGGCAGATGGTCGATGATCTCGCGCACCCAGGCGATGACCCCGGGCTCTTGAAGCACTTCGAAATCGTCGAGGAAGAATGCGAACGGCTCCGGGTAGCCTGCCAGGCAGTCCATGCTCTGCAGCGCGGCTTCGCCGGTGGTGCGTGGCGCGGGTCGGCCGATATCCGCGATGGCGTCGTCCCCGTCCCCGACGATGGCCGCCAGCGCCGCTTCGAAGCCGGACAGGAAGCGTACCGGGTCGTTGTCGGCGCTATCGAGCGTGAGCCATGCGGTTGCCACCGAGGCCGCCTCCAGCCGCGCGCGGTACTGCAGCATGGCGGTCGTCTTGCCGAACCCCGCAGGCGCCCGGACGATCACGAGCCTGGCCGACGACGCGGCGCGCAGCATGTCGCCAACGCCTTGCCGGATCACCTGGGATGCGGGGGCAACTGGCGGCCTGAGCTTCATGCTCGGCACATGCCGTGTCATGCTCGGCGGCGAAGTCATCTGCTGGATGTGTGGGCTGGACGCGAACTGGGCAGTTTAGCAAAGCGTCCCCCCTATGTCGCCGCCTGATCCATCCTTGGCCCATCCGTGGGCTCTAGTCCATTTTCTCCGTCAGACCCAGCGAGCGGCTGATGATCTCGAGCATGATCTCGGACGCGCCGGCAAAGATCCGCGATACGCGTGCGTCGCGATACATGCGGCTGATGCGGTATTCGTCCATATAGCCCGAGCCGCCGTGCAGTTGCAGGCAGTCGTCGATCACGCGGTTCTCCAACTCCGTGCTCAGCAGCTTGGCGGACGCCGCCGTGACGGCATCCAGCCGGCCGGCGTTGTGCTCCACGACGAGCGCATCGAGCCAGATCTGCATGGCGTCGAGCTCGGCGCGGCGGCGGGCCAGCACGAAGCGTGTGTTCTGCAGGGCGCCGATCGGGCGACCGAATGCGCGGCGCTCCTTGACGTAGGGCAGCGTCAGATCGAACGCGGATTGCGCGTGCGCGATCGACTGGCACGCGCACAGCAGGCGCTCCTCTTCAAGGCCCTCCGCCAGATAGGCAAAACCGCGCGCCGGATTGCCCAGCACGTTCTCGTCCGGGACGAAGACATCGTTGAAGAACAGTTCCGCCGTGTCCTGCGCGTCCAATCCGAGCTTTTTCAGTCGACGGCCCCGCTCGAATCCCGCCATGCCGCGCTCGACGACGAACAGGCCGAAGGCACGGCGCTCGTCGGGGTTGGTACGCGCGACCACGATGACGGCATCCGCGTTTAGCCCGTTCGAGATGAACGTCTTGGCGCCGTTGATGACCCAGCCGCCGTCGCGCCGCTCGGCACGCGCGCCGATCCCAGCCAGATCGGAGCCGGCGCCCGGCTCTGTCATGGCAATCGCCAGGATCGTCTTGCCGCTCGCCGCGCCGGTCAGCCACCGGCGCTTCTGCGCCTCCGTGCCCAGCCGGCCGATATACGGCGCGACCAGCCGCGAATGGAGCGTCAGATACACACCGACATCGCCATGGCGAATCAGCTCTTCGAAGAGGATCTGTTCGTAGCGGAAATCGGTCACGCCCGCGCCGCCATAGGCTTCGTCGGCCCACATCAGCAACAAGCCCTGCTCGCCAGCTTTCTCGAAGATGGCACGGTCACAGCAGCCCTGCTCGCGCCAATGGTCGACATAGGGGGTGATTTCGTTTTGCACGAATCGCGCGACCGAGGCACGGAACTGCTCGTGATCGGCATCGAAGATCAAGCGGCGGGTCTGGGACATGGTGATGGAAGGAAGGGATGCGACCGATGGCCGATCTTAGGACCGGTGCCACTGCCGTGCCTCGTCGAATCCGACGAATCTCCCCTAGGGAAAATCCGGAGCCGCAAGATCATCCATTCCGACGACGCGCCAGCCGTATCGCCGCCTGACAATGCTCCGCAGGCAGTGCTCCGACAACCGATAACGGGAGACAGTTCGTGTATCTGACACAGGCTCTGCACAAGGCATTCCGCGAAAACCCGTCTGGCGTCGCGACGATTTTTGCGCAACGCAGCACGACGTTCTCCCAGCTCATCGACCGGGTTGCAAGACTGGCCAGCGCCTTGCGTGGCCAGGGCGTTGCTGCGGGCGACCGGGTCGCCATGCTGGCGCTCAACTCCGACCGCTACGTCGAGTACATCTTCGGCACGCTCTGGGCCGGCGCGGCGCTGAACCCCGTCAACACCCGGTGGAGCGTCGCGGAAATCGCCTACTCGATGGAGGATTGCGGCACCAGCGTGCTGCTCGTGGATGACAACTTCCTGGATCTGATCGGGCCACTGCGCGAGCGTTGCCCCTGCATCCAGACCATCATCTATTGCGGCGACGCCGAGACCCCGGCAGGCATGATCGACTACGAGCAACTGGTGCGGTCGAGCGCGCCGATTGCCGACAGCCTGCGCAGTGGCCACGATCTTGCCGCAGTGCTCTACACCGGCGGCACCACCGGCGCACCCAAGGGCGTCATGCTGTCGCACGCCAATATCGCCAGCAACGTGCTGTCGTCACTGGCAGCGGCATCGCGCCCGCCAGTGACGTCGATCCTGCAGATGGCGCCGATGTTCCATATCGCGGCGCTCAGCTTCGTCTTTCAGGCCGTGACGCGCCTCGCCACGCAGGTGATCCTGCCCGGGTTCGACCCCAAGGCAGCGATTCGCGACCTCAGCCGCTACCGCATCAACGAGGTTTTCACCGTCCCGACGATGCTGAAGATGATGCTCGACGATCCCACGTTCGCCGACCATGACCTGAGCAGTCTCAGGAACATCATCTACGGCGCTGCCCCGATTGACGGCGCACTGCTGCAGCGCGCCATGGCGCAGATTCCGTCCAGCCAGTTCCTGCAGGCCTATGGGATGACGGAGACCTCGCCTGTCTCGGCGATACTGGCGGCCGATTGTCACGTCGTCGGCAGTCCGAGGCTGAAGGCGGCCGGCCGCCCGGCGCCCGCGTGCGAAGTGCGCATCGTCGATCCGGCAACGGACGAAGACTGCCCGACGGGCACGGTGGGCGAGGTCGCGGTGCGCGGCCCGGGCGTGATGCTGGGCTACTGGAACAAGCCGGAAGAAACCGCCCGCGCGTTGCGCAACGGCTGGATGCACACCGGCGATGCCGGATACCTGGATGCGGACGGCTTTCTATACGTCACCGATCGCATCAAGGACATGATCATCAGCGGCGGCGAGAACGTCTATTCGACCGAGGTCGAGAATGCGATCCTCACGCACCCCGCAGTGCAGCTTTGCGCGGTGATCGGCATCCCTGACGAGAAATGGGGGGAAGCCGTGCATGCGGTCATCGTGGTCCGCCCCGGCCACGAACTGTCTGTCGATGCGGTGCACGCGCATTGCCGCGAGCGGATCGCCAGCTATAAATGCCCCCGCAGTGTCGAGTTCCGCGCCGACATGCCGCTCTCGGCGGCGGGCAAGCTCCTCAAGTACAAGCTGCGGGAAGTCTACTGGCAGTCACGCGACCGGCGAATCTGAGCGGTAGCAAGGCAGACGAGGCGCGGGCATCGCCCGCGCCTGCCCGATTCACGCCGTCGGCAATCGATAGTTGCGGTAGTCCTCACGTAACTTCGTCTTGAGCAGCTTGCCAGTCGCGGTATGCGGCAGCTGATCGACGAACACGACATCGTCCGGCACCCACCATTTCACGACGCGCTCGCTCAGGTACTGCAGCAACTCTTCGCGCGTGACATCCTTGCCGGGACGCTTCACCGCCAGCAGCAGCGGGCGCTCCTGCCACTTCGGATGCGCGACGGCAATGATCGCCGCCTCGTGAACGGCAGGGTGACCGATCGCCGTGTTTTCCAGGTCGATCGAGGAAATCCATTCCCCACCCGACTTGATGACATCCTTGGCACGGTCCACCAGTTGCACGTACCCGTCCGGGTCGATGGTGCCGATATCGCCGGTGGGAAACCAGCCGTCCTTGTCCAGCACCTCGCCACCCGTGTGCTTGAAGTAGCCGCTTGCAATCCACGGCCCGCGCACATGCAGGTGGCCGAAGGCGCGTCCGTCGTGCGGCAATTCCTGACCGTCGTCGCCGATGATCTTCAGGCCCACGCCCCATACCGCGCGTCCGGCCTTCATCTTGATCGTGGTCTGCTCGTCCTTGGGCAGGGCGGCATGCTTTGGCAGCAGGCGGCCGGTGGTACCGATCGGGCTGGTTTCCGTCATGCCCCATGCCTGCAGGTACTCGACACCGAAGTCGCGCTCGCAGCGCTCGATCATGCTGCGCGGCGATGCGGCGCCGCCCGAGCCGATGATCTTCAGGCCAAGCCCCTTCATGTCGATCTCCGGGTGCTCGTCCAGGAACTGGAAGAGCATGAGCCAAATGGTGGGCACCGCCTGGGAGACAGTCACGCCTTCGTCGCGCATCAGTTCATAGAGCGATTGACCATTGAGGTGCGGCCCGGGCATCACCATCTTGGCCCCGGCCATGGCCGCCGCATACGGCATTCCCCAGGCGTTGGCATGGAACATCGGGACCGCAAGCAGCACAGACGTTGACGCGCCCACGGCGAACGCATCCGCCGCGCACGCCACGAGCGAATGCAGCACGGTGGACCGATGCGAGTACAGCACGCCCTTCGGATTCCCGGTGGTGCCCGACGTGTAGCACAGCGACGACGCCGCGCGCTCGTCCAGTTCCGGCCAGTCATACGTATCGCTATGCTCCGCGAGCAGGTCCTCGTAGCAAAGCAGGTTGGGCACGTCGATCGCCGGCATGTTCGCCCGATCCGTCATGGCGACGTAGTGCTGGACGGATTTCAGGGCCGGCGCCAGCTTCTCGACCAGCGGCGCGAAGCCAATATCGAAGAACAGGACCTTGTCCTCCGCGTGGTTGACGATGTACTCGATCTGCTCGGGGAACAGACGCGGATTGACCGTGTGCAGGATCGCGCCCGAACCGGACACCCCGAAATACAGTTCGAAATGACGATGCGTGTTCCAGGCAAGCGTGCCGACACGGTCCGCCACCCCGACACCGAGACTCGCCAGTGCGTTGGCAACGCGTTTGGCACGCCGATGGATCTCGGCATAGTTGGTACGGTGGATCGGGCCCTCTACCGTTCTCGCGACGATCTCCCGCGTTGGATGGTACGTGGCCGCGTGCTCGATCAGCGATGAAATCAACAGCGGTCGGTCCTGCATCAGTCCCAGCATCGTGTCTCCTCCACTCAATGTATCGGTGTGCTTGTCGGTGTGCTTGTCGGTGTGCTGCCAGGATGCGGCAGGGCCCGGGCCTGGCTTTTCGTGGTTGGCTTTCCCGCCAGCAGTGTCGGCCGCGCTGGCCCGGCAGGTAATCGTCGAAAGCGACGAATTTCGGCGCTGACGGGTGTTCGCGCTCAGCGCTTCAGGGACAGCAGGGTGCGGCAGCCGGCTGGCAGCGGATGCGCGGCGTGGGCCTTGACGGCGAGCGCCAGCTGCTCGGCAAGCGCTCCGGGGAACGGCGCCGCCCGGCGCGTTTCCAGGTTCACGTGTACCGAGAGCTGTTCCATGGTGGCCGCCACGTATCCCTCGGTGGCATGGGAGAGTTCCATCAGACAAAGCAGACGCTTGTCGTCGGACTGCAATGCGCGCACGCGAAGCACAACCGGAGATCCGACCAGCAGTTCGCGGTAGTAGGCCACATGGATGTCGACGGTGTAGATCCCGCAGCGGGTGGCCTCGGTGTAGCCGAGCCCCACGCCGAGTTGCTCAAGCAGCTTGAAGCCCTCGCGGTCGAACACCTCCACATACCGGGCAGCGTTCATATGACCGTATGTCCATTCTCAAAGACGCCGCCAACACGTTCCCCATAAAAATCAAGGCATTGCGAATCGATGAATCACTGAACTCACTAAGGATTCTCACAAATCCTTGCCACATTGGGACTGTCGTATCAAAGAAAGATGCAGATTTGGGAAGATCGATTAGCCGTGGCTTCTCGTGGACTCACAAGTGGCCGTAGGTAACCCACAGCGAAACTGCGCTGGGGCCGAGGAATGCCGTGAGCACCCGGGCCTTGATGACACGATGCCGCGCAGTCTCCACAACCCAGCGCCCTATGCACCAGCACGCGAGCAGAATAGGACGACTTATCTTGCAGTGATTTTGAGTTGAATGGACTGCGCCTGACGTCGGTTCGCCAAAGGTTCAGCTTGCTCACGCCTGCCTCCAAGTGTCCATGCAAACGGGCGATCACCCCGTCGGCATGTGCCCTATAATCCTCCCAACAAACTTCGAGGCGGGGTGTCGGTTGATTACCAAAATCAAGATCCGCGGATACCGTATCTACACGGACTTCACGCTGTCGCCCAACCCAAAGCTCAATCTGATAGTGGGGGGCAACGAAGCCGGCAAATCGACACTGATGGAAGCCATCGCGCTCGCCCTTACCGGGCGCATCGGTGGCCGCAGCGCAAGCGAAGAGCTAAACCCGCACTGGTTTAACGCCGGAGTGGTGGCCGATTTCGTTGCCAAGATCGAGCGCGGTGAACGGCCTCGGTTTCCCGAGATCCACATCGAACTGTACTTCGCGGACAAGCCCGAGTTGCAACGGCTTTGCGGCGCTATCAATACCGACGTGCCGACCCTGGCCTGCCCAGGCCTGTCGCTGCGGATCATGCCGAATCCCGACTATGCGGACGAGCTGGCCGAGTGGATGGCCAAGCCTTCCTCCCTGTTGCCGGTCGAGTTCTACCTTGTTGACTGGCGCTCCTTCGCCGACGAGCGCATCACCAATCGCCCCCGGCAATTGGCGGCGGCCATTATCGACTCGCGGACCGTTCGCTCCTCGAGCGGCGTTGACTATCACCTGCGACAGATCCTTGGCGACCATCTCGACCCGCCGGAGCGTGCCGCCGTGTCCCTGGCCTACCGCGAGCTGAAGGCGACTATGTCGACCACGGCGCTGGACGCGATCAACAAGCGCATCGGCACGATCCACGCCTCCTTGCACGATCAGCCGATCTCGCTGGCCATGGATCAAAGCGCGCGAACCGCCTGGGACGGCGTGGTGACCCCCCATGTCAACGATGTACCGTTCTCGATGTCCGGACAGGGCCAACAGGCCGCGATCAAGATCTCGCTGGCCCTGAACCGCAATGCCGGCCACGCCGCGTTCGTCATGATCGAGGAGCCAGAGAATCACCTTTCCCATACCAGCCTGACCACGCTCCTCTCGCGGATCGAGGCGCTCACTGGCGACCATCAGCAGCTGTTCATCACCACGCACAGCACCTTCGTTCTGAACCGCCTTGGTCTCGATGCCATTCTGCTCCTGGCACACGGCAAGACGTCGAAGATTACGACGCTAGATCCCGAAACCGTCTCGTATTTTCAGCGCCTTCCCGGCTATGACACGTTGCGCATGGCCTTGGCCAAGAAGATCGTCCTCGTGGAAGGGCCCTCCGACGAGATCGTTTTCGAGCGATTCTTCAAGGACCTGTTTGGGAAGCGCCCTATGGAATTGGGCATCGACGTGATCAGCATGCGGGGATTGTCGCTGGCGCGCTGCCTTGAATTCTGCGCCGCGCTGGATAAACCGGTGGCCGCCATGCGCGACAACGATGGCACGGACCCGGCCGAGCTGTCCACAAGCGTTGATGCGTGGCTCAGTCCGGGAAGGCGTGAGCTGTTCATTGGGGAAGTCGCCCACGGCCACACCCTGGAACCGCAAATCATCCACCACAATGGCGAGGCGACATTGCGCAGCCTACTTGGCATCACGGCGAGCGCAGATCTACACAAATGGATGAGCCGGGAGAAAACCGAGACGGCGTTCCGCATCGCCAACGCAACGAGCAAGCTTACGCCACCCAAGTACATGCGCCAGGCCGCGGCGTTCATCCATGGCTAACCAGCTCACTCTGGCCGTTGCTGGCTCGCGGAAGACCCAAGGTATCGTCGAGCATTGCGCACGGCTTCTTCCGGAGCGCCGCGTCCTCGTCCTGACCTTTACCCAGGCAAATCAGGAGGAACTCCGACGCCGGCTCGGGCAACGAGCGGGCGATCACCTGGGCATCGAAGTCATGGGATGGTTCACCTTCCTGTTACGACATTTTGCAAAGCCGTTTCTCCCCTTCAAGTTTCCCGGAGCGCGGGTTCTGGGGTTCAGTTTTGAGGGGCGACCGGACAGGTACGCGAAAGGCTTGTCGCGATTTCTCGACCGCAGCGGCGCAGCCTACGCATGTGAACTCGGGCGCCTCGCCAACGAACTGCTAGGTGCCAGCAAAGGCGCCTTACTACATCGATTGGAGAGCTTGTACGATGAGATACTGATTGACGAGGTGCAAGACTTGAGCGCGCATGACTGGGAGATCGCCGATGCGCTATTGCATTCGTCAATTCAGATTCGGATGGTCGGCGATATACGGCAATCAGTTCTGGCCACGAACCCCCGTGGTACCAAAAATAAGCGGTATGCCTATGCCGAAGCGGTAAAGTGGTTCCGAGAGAGAGAGACACTCGGGAAGTTGACCATCACTGAAAGTGTGGAAACTTGGCGGTGCCACCCGAAGATCGCGGAATTTTCAGACACGATTTTCGATGCAAACTGGGCGTTTCCTTCGACCGTGTCACGCAACGAAGTACAAACAGAACACGACGGGGTATTCCTCCTCATGAAAAAGCACGTGGGGGCTTACGTGGAGCGATTCGCACCTCAATGCCTGCGGAGCATGGCAGGATCCGGCAAGGAGTTCGATTTGGATTTCATGAACTTCAAGGTCGCGAAGGGATCAACGTTTGATCGTGTGCTCATCGTTCCGACGGCCGGCATCACAGCCTTCGTGCGCCAGGGATCCACTCTAGAGCCAGTCCCTGCAGCGAGTTTTTACGTGGCCGTTACTCGAGCGGCGCAAAGCGTGGCCATCGTCATGGACAATGCGGGCGCGTCAGCATTGCCGTATTGGACTCCATAGCGGCGGACTCAAACTTCAATGCGGCTCAAAATAAAAAATGCCAGATTGCGTCGGCTTCTTCCCGGCCCGCAGTGCTGCGGCTGCCGTCTATCGAGGCTAACTTTGACCTTCTCAACGGACGAAATCCGCGAGCATGTGCAGATTTGTAAGGCATCCAGCAGCGGCCTATGCTCGAAGCACTTTCAGGATCTAGGATGCCTTGACCAGTTGTGCAATAGCGGCTGGACCGCCCGACAGTGCTTCCAGTCATTTCGCCTCGATCGAGTTCGCGATGCCGGCTTCCTTCTTGACGCTAGCCAGTCGCAGTTGGAGGTGGCTCACGATCTGGCCCTCGTTGAATGGCATCTCTGCGAGCACTTTGGCGAACGACGATAGCATCCCCGACGCTCAGGCGACTGGTCGATCTTTCTTCTTGCTTCTTACGACGGTGAACCGCTCCACTCGTAGCTGCTTGCGCGCCGCTACGACCGCCATGATGGCAGCCCGTGTGACCAGAAACTGGCATCTTCCGGCGCAGCGCCAGATGACTACATCTGCGCTGCTCCGCGCGCCGTCACTACACAATAACTGGTCCAGGTGTGCAACCGAAGCTCGCTGCGCTCTCGCCTCGTCGTATGTGTAATATTGGGGATGCGCGTCGCCTTCGTGCCACTTGAATTGATTCTGCAGGTGCTCGACATCCGCCGCCGAGAATGAAGGAGGCCCCCACAGTCGTCGCACCCCATATGCCCGCAACAACTTTGCAACTTGAACTGCCGGCAAGCCCCACCGTTCGCGTAGTATGGGGATTGACAGTCGCTCGATACAGCGACCTCGTACATCCAGCACTTGGCGGAGCGGCACTCGTGTCGCCTTGTGGCACGCCTGCTCCCTCGGAATGGCAAGATGTCGGCGCAGGAACTTTTCATTCACGATCGGGTAACTGCAGAGGATATGCGGCACCCAGCAAAGGTACACCCGGTCATCATCATCAAACCCATCGGGATAGGCACTCCAGTGACGGACCCGCTGAGCAAGTCGAGTGGAAACCTCGCGTTCGATGATCCGAAACAATTCCGATGCCACCGCACGGTGGGTTTCGCCACCATCGGGATCCAGAGCGGTAGCGAATTGACAGAACAGGAACTTGACAGGATCAATACCCGTACCAAGTACGGCACCGGCGGCGTCGGCAATAGCTTCCCATTGAAGCCCCACTAAACCGCTGCCCGATTGCACGACACCTTGCATCGAGCGCCGCGCCATACCGAGTACACGCACCAAACGACACCGGCCCTCTAGGTCCAACGTTACCAGCTCCCGGGCGGGTTGTTGCTCACCCAGTACAAAGCGCGTCAAGGCCAGTGCCTCGGCAGACGCGGCCACTGGACGGCAGCAGAACAGCGGCATGCCGCACAGGCAGTTGAAACGCCCGTTGCGCCGATGCCAGTCAAGCAGACGCCCGCAGGCCGAACAATGACTCGTAAGGTAGCAATCATGTAACAGGCAGGCTCGTACAGCACGAATCTCCCATTCAGCACGCCAGTATGATTTTTCTGCAAGGCATAGTGGGCAACACTGCCCCCCCATCTGCTCACGAAAAGCCACACTCAGCGACTCGACCTCCCCGACCAAGCTGGTTGCGTGCCTTTCGCCCGGCGGCATCGATATGGCGCTGGATCGGACGCCCCGGACACGCTGCCGAAAGCTGCTGTCGGTTTCATCCGGCTGCACAGGAAAGTCATAGACAAGATTGACGGCTTGCATGCTGCATCCTCACCAGTCGCCATCCGGCGCAAACGGTTCCCCCGGTCCATCGAGTTGGTCTTCAAATTTAAAGTGCGGGTTGAAAGGGTTCTTGCTGCCGACGCCATCACTCCAGATATCGCGTGTGAATACCGCCTCGAGCAGTTCGCTGGAAAGCAGCCGCTCATCACGCTGGTGAGCCAACTCGACAGCACCGATGAGTAACGGTTTGATGTAACCCAGCCGACCTTGCGCCGCCGACAGCATACGTCGGCCCAGCTCAGGGCCATACAACTCGCTTGCGTTCGGAAACGGCAACACCCGCGTCAAGGCCCGCAGCACGTTGAGAAAGTTCCGGAACGACACGTCGCGAACGTTCGCGTCTGCCACGTTGTCTAGCATCGCCTGGCCGAGCGCCCCCAACTCTCGGGTCGCCGTGAGGCGCCCTCGCAGTTGTTCGCACGTGGCGGTGATGCGCAGCAGCTTGTGCAGGCCCACGACCACGTAAGAGACTGGCTTCGTGCTATTCATGAGACGTTTGAGCGAATTCGCCGCGCGCGCCAGGTGCGTCACGCCCGCCCGCCCCTCCACAAAATGGTGGAACTCGTCGATCAACACCAGCTTGAGCCCGCATTCCCGGGCGATTTTGATGAACTGCGTGGACAGCTTGACCTCGGTGCCATCTGCACGCTCGTTCCCCAGGGCAAAGAGGAGCAATTCGACAATGGTCTTCTCCGTCGGATTGGTGGGAATTTCGATCACCAACGCCCATACTTGACCTGCGGGCGCGCGTGCATTCAGTTCCCGACAGACCAGACTGGCCACCGTCGACTTACCCACGCGGCTCTCGCCGACAATCTTCAAGCCGCGCTGAATGGGCGACTCCGCAAAGCGGATGACCGCTTCTACCACATCCGTGAAAGGCTGGTAGGCCACGATCACGTCGTCAATCGCCCGACTCACCGCATCGACCTCACTATAGTCGCGTCTCTTCATAGTGGCCCCACATCGTCATCGTAGAGACTGGTCGATCCGTCGACCGTCTGCAACTCGTCGCCGAGATCGGCCGCATCGAAGGGGACGTCGTCCGACCCCGGGGTCCGCGTAGACGCGGCGGAGGGCGGAACGTCGTGCGCCTTTGGAGACGTAGGCCGTGCTGCGGCTGCGCGCTGCCTGTCGCGCATGCGCGGGCTGGCTGCCAGGTCGGCGAGCACTGCTGCGAGGTCGGCACGCGCCTTGCTGGCATCACGCTCCTGCGCCAGATCGCGGTTGCGAAAGAGCTTCAACTTGCGGGCCAGGTCGTGCGCCTTGAGCGTGACCCCTTTGGCGTAGGTGGGGCAGACATTGGATACTTCGTATTCGAGTCCAGTGCCGGGGTGTTCGACCCAGACATGGCCAATATCCTCGGTATCCACCCGCACGACTACCTTCAGTTTCGCCCCATACTGATGACGCCAGGTATTGAGCTCACGGCTAGCGTAGCGCTGGTTGCCAAACATCCGCAACCCACTCTTGCTCAGGCTGTATTGATCGGTCGGCCGGGTTGCGTGGATCACCGCTGCCGCCCCTACCGGCTGCGGGGGATGTAGCCGGCAGCAGCGTTGCCACGCCGTGAGCGGCGACGCCTTGTATAGACCCTCATGCGGCATCTGCGCATAGACCCGGTTCAACCACCGCTCGAACTCACGCTGGAGCTCTTCCAGCGTGAGTCCCGTGTCCTTAACCTCGACCTCCTTGCCTCGGATGCGGATCGATAGCGTGGCGCCCGGCAGAGTAGCTATAAACGTTTCCTTGACCGTCTTGAAGAACCGTTCGATATGGGGCTTGAGTTCCGGACGCCTTGCGGGACAAAGCTCGTAGGCAATCAGCAGGGTATCGCACGCCTTCTCGACCTCGGGAGTTTTCATCTCGCTGGCACGATCGGTGCGCCAGAACTCGATCAAGCCCTGACATGGATTGACGCCAAGTTCTGCGATGACCGCCGCATCCTTTGGGGTCTTGTCCAGCATGGCGTGGCGCAGCGTCTGCAGAACCGCGTCGGTACGCGGGGGGCGCAGACCAATCTGCCAGCCGGGCACCATCCGCGTCGTCACGCATATGAGGGCGGTGAGTGTGGGCCTGCCGATTCGCTCCCCAGTCAGCGCGTCGCGCACGATGACGTTCAGCGTCGTGTGATCCAACTCACCCAGTTGCAATGCGCGCTCAGGATCCGTGGCTGGATCGTGTTGCGACATTTGAAACAAGCGATCAGCATAAGCCTTTCCGTACTTGGCGCGGACCTTGTCATACTCGGGGCGTAGCGCATATCGCCGATAAAAGGTCGCAGACGAAACCAGGGGCCAGTCTGCCTCGACCCCGAGAGCCAACCCTTCGGCGTTATGGGCCCGTATCCGCTCGTTGATGCGTCCCAGCACTTCGGTTATCGACTCTTGGCGCAGTTTGGAGTCTCGTGGCGTGAGCAGTTTGTCGATTTCGGCCTGGATCAACGCTTCGCACGCGGGGTGCAAGCGGCTGCCTCCCTTACCACCGCGCTCGTGCGAACGTGAAGCGATGCCCTCAGAGACGCCACCTGATCTCCACCACTTTCGGGCCCAATCGTAGAGGGTATGGTTCGATGGCGGCGACGGATCCTCAAGCTTGGCGGCAATCTGGTCAATGGCCCGTTGCGTGTCCGCGTTGGGCAAGAAGCCGACATTGCATTGCGCGACGCCCTTCAGATACATGTGCACGCGCAAGGTCTCCTTGCGCTGGACGGCACCGCCCACGCGTCGTGCGTGATGCGTGCGGCCTGTGGCAGGGCGAGCCCATCCGGGATGCGCGTCGATCGGATGCACCGCCCGTGCGCCCGACTCCAGGTCTCGCCCCAACAACTCGGACTCGCCCAGTACCGCCTCCAACTGGTATTGCCGACCCTGGTAGTGATAGAGGGAACCGGGACTGAGGGTAGACGACATGAACGGTCTCCGATGCAGGGACGCTGTACCTGCGTTACATGCTTCAATCTCGCCCCCTAATGCGAGCACGAGCGCTAGCCGCAAACGCGAGAAGGTGGCGTGCTGCCGTTATCGGGCGCCATTATTGGGGTGAATGTCCGCTGTCGCACGCCCCTGCGGGGTGGCATCGTCAGTGGTTTGCCGTATTGGCTACGGAAGCAGCGCGTGGGCAATTTTCCGCACGGTTTCGGCAAGCGGCTGCAAGGTGGGATCGGTCCCGAGTCGCGCAACGCGCGAAGGCGTCATGGCCTTGCGCACGGTAGGCAGGATCTGCGCCGCACGGACCTGGATCCGATCGAACAAGCGCGTCTGGTCGGCATCATCGAGCACCAGTGGATTCGGCAGCTCCCGAGTGCAGTGGCGAGGCGTCGCCACGACCAAACAGTCGGGGCGCTCGACACGCTCGAGGAGAAAAGTCACCGGGCATTGCTGGCAGTGGACCGTGTCGCCCCATTCAATCCGGCCGGGATGCGCCTGATAACGCTGGATCAGGCCGAGCACTGCCATAGCCTCGAAGAGTCCTACCAGATCCAGCGCGGGACGGCCACGCAGCCACATACCCCGACCCATGGTGGGCGAAAACCAATGGCCAACATAGCTGGACGCTGGGGCCGCGCTTCGGTCCCAGTCCGTGGGCACCCATCGCAGGGTGCCCCAAGGATCTGTCGCTGAGCGGTGAGCGTGTTCGCTGGGCATGATGGCGGCTCCTTTCCAGGTCGCGACGTCGTAAACGTCGCCTTTTTTTGGGGAAAAAGTTCCCTTGACCTGGGCCGAACCGTCTTCCATACTGAGCCTGTCACGGTTGAGTAAGAAGAAGCTGGCGACCAAGTCGCACGCATGCCGGAATCGGTGTCGTGAGTGTGGAGCTCGCGACGGCGACACAGGCGTTCAGAATTTCGATTCAGATTAGGCTTCATTTTTGCGATAGCAAGAAAAAATCGCCGGCATTTCCATGCCGGCGATTTTTTGTGCGTAACAGTAAAACGTAATTTCGTTGTATCGATTTTAATCTTTAAACAAAAACCGAACTTCGATACAAATAGTTTTAAAAAATAAACTGCTGTCGTATACAACCTTGTACGCCTTGTCAGGCGCGGCATGCGGCGCGCAATGAAATCTCACACGAGCATGCGGAGTGCCCAACGCACGCCCACAGGGACGCCGCCGCGTCGACCTGGACCACTGCACGGCACCACTATTGCGCCGGAAACAGGCAGGAGAGCCGCAGGAAAACGCTGCGCCGCAATAAACCCCACATGCCATCATCTTGCGAGCCCTAAACGGCCGCCCGCTCCCATCGTTGTGACGGGCGACATGCGTTGACGTCCGCGCGGTGGTACCGCTTCAGGGGCGCTGGGTAGACTGCGCGGCCCAAAAGTGCACCATGGCCGCCCGGCGCGCGGCGGCCTCGGTGCGCACATAGCGCGTGGTGGTCGCCAGCGATCGATGCCCGAGGTTCTGTTGCACGACCTGGACGGGGACGCCAGCGGCTAGCGCATGCGACGCGTGGGTGTGCCGCAGCCAGTGGGTGCTGGCGCGCAGCAGGCCTTCGGCGGCGGGCGGATCCGTGGTGGCGGTGGTCTCGGCACACTGACGGAAAAACGCCTTGATCTGCCGGTGAAAGGTGCTGGGCGCGATCGGCGCGGCCGGATCGAGGGTCAGCCGGTGCGCCCACGGCGTGCGGACGGCTCGGTCGGTGGCACCACCCAGCAATGCGGCACCGCCAGCCTGCCGGGGGTCCCCAGGCAGGCCCCGCGCCACGAGGTAGTCGGCCAGCTGTCGTATCAGGCTCGACGGCAATGGCACCTCGCGCAGGCGGCCACCCTTGCCCACCACCTGCAGCCACCAGTTGTCCAGCCCGATGCCCGCCCCCTGCCCCGGCGACCCCTCCTGCCGCAAGTCGTCGGTAGTCGCCGCCACGAGCTCGGACAGCCGCAGTCCGGTGTCATACAGCAGCGGTAGCGCGAACTGCAGTCGCTGGTTGGCCGAGCTGGGCGGCAGCGCCGCGAGGGCCTGCACCACACCGTCCCATTGCGCGGTGGTCAAGCCCCGCCCCGGATCCAGCCCCGTGCGCACTGGGCGCGGGGGGCGCACCGCGCGCCATGGATTGCCGCTCAGATAGCACTGCGCACCCAGGAACGCAAACAGGTTGCCGAGCACCCCGAGCGCATAGGCGCACGAGGCGGGCGAGAGGGGCCCGGCCAGCGGCCGCCAGCACGCGCTCCAGCGTGGCTGCGTGTGCACGCTGCACCAGTCGGCCGGCGGCGCCAGCAGGAAGTCCCGGTAGGCCACCGCGTCCTCGATCGTGATGGAGGACAGCGCGCAGCGCCGCGCGAGCACCGCCCACAGCAGGAAGCGCTCGGCCTCCTTGCGATACGCCCGCTGGGTGCAATTGACTCCCCCGTTCTGGCCGTCCCCCTTGCTGGCCAGCCACGCGAGGATGGCCTCGCGGTCGTTGTCGGCTGCCAGGCGACACTGGGCACGTGGACAGCGGTAGGCGCCGGCGCGTCCATCGAGCGCCACAGGGGGTGTGAAGCGCTCGAGCGGCACACAGGTACTGAGTGGGCGGCACGCCTCCGCCCGCCTCGCGGTGCCATCGTTATCGGACTCGAATTCGGGGACCGTGCCCAGCGTGTCCGCGTGGGCGTGCAGGAACGCGTTGATCGCGTGCGCCTTGCGCGCCCCGATGCCGTGCAGGTGGCGCCACCAAGTCGGGCCCCGTGCCTGCAGGCTCGCCACCAGATCGCCCAGCGTGAGGAGCCCGGCACGCCGCAGGCGCACCGCCACCGCGTCAACCAGCCACGCTTCGCAGCCGTCGGCCGGCGACACCGGCATGGCGACCTGCGCCTCCAGCGTGTGGATGGCGTCGAGCTGCCGCTGCAGCAGGCGGATGCGGCGTCGCTCGCGGGTGCGCGCCGCCCCGTCGGGTGGCCAGGCCGCCTCCCACGCCGCCAACTGCTCGGCCTCGCCAAAGCCGTCGAGCCCCTGCGCGGCCACGAACGCGGCCAAGGTCGGCGGTGCCTCCGGCGCATCCTGCGTTTGCGGCGGCGTGAGGTCCAGGCGCAGCAGCCGGGCGCGCGCGAAGTCGCCGCCACGCGCGGCGGCCGCGCCGAGTTCGTCCCGGATCCAGCCGGTCATGCGGTGCACGCGCGGGCCGTCGTCGAAGGCGCCCGCGTCGCTGAGATAGCGCGCCCACATGGCGCGCGGGGACAGCCCCTGCGCCACCGCCCGCAGGAACGCGAAGTGGCCGCGGTGCAGACGCGGGCGCACCACGCTGTAGGGACCGCGCGGCGGCGCGGGCGCTGCAGGGGAAATGGATGAGGGAGTGACCATGGTGGCTCCAGGCGTCGGGGAGCGCACGGCACGGGCGGGCAAGCAGAACACAGGCCGCAGTGTCGACCGATTTACGATAGCAGATAAGACGAATTATCCTGCAGTGGACACCCGCATTTTGCGGGCGGCTTTGAACGTCAACGAGTCCGTGGAGAAACTGGATTCTCTGGTGACGGGATTTCGATTGCTGTAACCCCACTAGACGTGTAGGTTGCTGCAAGGAATCCGTAGCCAACGCCATTCACTCCCACTTTCGGGCACGAGCCATTTGGCAAATGAAGACAAAGTTGTTAGGAATTTGAAGTCGGCCACGCCGCCCCCCCCTACTGGCGCGCCACGCGAGTACCGCATCCCGGTCAGCCAAAGCTGCAGACTGTGACACCTCGAGCCGCTGCAGCAGTTCATGCCCAGTCGTGCGTTTCGAGACGCCGCCCGGACGGCAGGCGCAAGTTGATTTCGCCGAGTTTCGGCTGCCATGGGGCAAGCGGTATGCCTTGTTCGTGGTGCCACGGGCTCAGTTAATTTCCCGACCCGGGTCTACGACAACGCGCCAGAACTGGTAGATTGGCTCGCCGCTGAAATACTGACGCACGACGTCAAGCCCGAAGTGGAAGCCTTCGACTTATCGATGATCTTCCAGGCCGCCAACATGCAGCGGGTCGGCAAGATCGCTGGAGAACTCCACGTCCAATTCGTGATGGGCCTCAAGAACGCAATGCCCGTCGACCGAGAGGTCCTGGAGTTCTATGTGGCGACGCTGCGTAGGCTTTCCCCCAACGCGACCTGGACAGGAGCTGGTATTGGGCGAGACCAAATTACTATGGCACGATGGCCGCTCGAACTGGGTGGACATTGCCGCACAGGTCTTGAGGACAACGTTCGCCTAGACCGAGATGTTCTCGCCCCTTCAAACGCTGCCCTAGTCCGCCAAATTGAAGCGCTTTGCGAAGAGTATGAGCGTCCAGTGGCAACTATTGCCGAGGCAAGCGCCATCCTTGGATTGAACGCCCTCGCCACATAGCAATCCAGCCTGTCAAATACTGGCGGCCAGTCGTGAGATTGACTCCGAAGCTGCGTATTTCGGGGCGCGTGATCAGCGATTTCGGGGGAACGTGATCACCTGTTTCGGCGGGAAGCTGATCGCTGGTTTCGGCGGAACGTGATCACT
>NZ_JWMB01000002.1:0-106854 GCF_000812445.1 Cupriavidus sp. SHE
CGATGCAATCAGTGCTGGCGGGGCTGCTTGATTCCGCGGTGCATGGCGGGCGCAATGGCACCGCCGCTGGCTCTTGGATGCACATCACCTCGGGCGGGCAACCGGTGCCCATCATCGTCATGCCGCTGGTATCGCGCCAACCGGTGGAAGGCCCGTGGCAACTGCCGATGGCGATGATGTTGCTGGGCAACTCTGAGTCCCGATCCGTGCTCGACGCGGGCGTGCTGACCTCGTTGTTCGGTCTGTCGCGCAAGGAAAGCATCATCGCCATTCGCCTGGCCGCGGGCGAAACGCTCACGGAGATCGCCGAACGCGAGTTCCTTTCGCCGCACACCGTGCGGGTGCATATCCGGGATACGCTGCGCAAGACCGGCACGCATCGCCAGTCCGAACTGGTGCGATTGCTGCACCTGCTGCCGGGTGTCGATCTGGAACGCGCAGGAGTGTCCTCGACGGCCCGGCCGCGCGATACGCGCCGGAGGCGCTAAGCCTCCGGGCGCATTCGTCTTTCATCCGGGCGTTTTCGTCGTTCAGGCAGCGCGACGCTGGGGTTGATGGCGGCGTTCAGGCTTGCACTCGTACTTGAGTTCGCGCCGTCCATCCTCGTAGGCCACTTCGAGCCTCACCGTGAAGCCCCATAGCCGCGTCACGTGTCGCACCACCTCGTCGAAATTCTGCGCCAGCGGCCTGCGGTCGTTCTGCAGGTGACGCAGCGTGAGCGAGCGATCTCCACCGATATCCACATTCGTCACCTGGATGTTCGGCTCCATGTTCGACAGGTCGTACTGATTGGCCAGCAGATGGCGAATCTCGCGATAGCCTTCGTCGTCGTGGATGGCCGTCACGCGCAACTTCCCTTCGCGGTCGTCGTCAAGCACCGAGAACAGCTTGAGTTCGCGGATCACGCGCGGCGACAGGAACTGCAGCAGGAAGCTCTCGTCCTTGAAGTTACGCATGGCGAAGTCAAGCGTCTGGCGCCAGTCGCTGCCCGCGATCTCGGGCGCCCAGCGCCGGTCTTCCTCGGTCGGGTTCTCGCACATCCGACGAATATCCTGGAACATCAGGAAACCGAGGGTGTACGGGTTCAGGCCGCTGTAATACTGGCTGTGGTACGGCGGCTGATAGATGACGTTGGTATGCGCCTGCAACAGCTCGAGCATGAACGCGTCATTGACGAGCTTTTCCTCATAGAGCTGATGGATGATGGTGTAGTGCCAGAACGTGGCCCAGCCTTCGTTCATGACCTTGGTCTGGCGCTGAGGATAGAAATACTGCGCGATCTTGCGCACGATGCGCACGATTTCACGCTGCCACGGCTGTAGCTTTGGCGCGTTCTTCTCGATGAAGTAAAGCAGGTTCTCCTGCGGCTCCGGCGGGAAGGTCACCTCCAGCTCGAGTGCCTCTTCTTCCTGCCGCAGCGCGTGCGGACGATGCTTGGGCAGCGTGCGCCACAAGTCGTTGACCTGCATTTGCAGGTAGCTCTCGCGTTCGGCCTGACGGGCCTGCTCCTCGGTGATCGACAGCTTTTTGGGCCGCTTGTAGCGGTCCACGCCGTAGTTCTGCAGCGCGTGGCAGGAATCCAGCAGCAACTCCACTTCCTGCTCGCCATAACGCTGCTCGCATTCCGCCACGTAGTTCTTGGCGAACAGCAGGTAGTCGATGATGGCGTCCGCGTTGGTCCAGGTGCGGAACAGGTAGTTGCCCTTGAAGAACGAATTATGGCCATAGCAGGCGTGCGCGATGGTCAGCGCCTGCATCGGCATCGTGTTCTCCTCCATCAGGTACGCGATGCATGGATTGGAGTTGATCACGATTTCGTAGGCCAGCCCCATGTACCCGCGCTGGTATCCGCGTTCCGAGGCCAGGAAGTGCTTGCCGTACGACCAATGGTTGTAGCCGACCGGCAGACCTGACGACGCATAGGCATCCAGCATCTGCTCGGCGGTGATGATTTCGATCTGGTTCGGGTAAGTGTCGAGGCCGAAATCTCCGGCAATGCGGGCGATCTCGCGGTCGTAGCGCTGGATGAGCTCGAAAGTCCACTCCGAGCCCGTCGATAGATAGGCCATAGGCTTCCCCAGTATTCCCGGCGACGTTACCGGTCAGCTACCTGCCGGGCCACGCGGCCCGCTTCTGAAAGAGGTCGTGCAACACGGGATAGATCTCGTCAGCACCGATGATCCGCTGCATCGCGAAGTGCTCGAACTCGCCCTTCACCGTGAGGTACTCCTCCCAGAGATTCTGCGGTTCTTCCGAAGCCACCTCCACGTAGGCGTAATACTGCACAAGCGGCAGGATCGACTCGCGCAACAGGCGCCCGCAAAGCTCCGAATCGCCGGCCCAGTTGTCACCATCGGACGCCTGGGCGCAGTAGATGTTCCATTGGCTCGGCGGATAGCGATCGTGAATCACCTCGACCATCAGCTTGAGCGCGCTCGAAACCACGGTACCACCGGACTCGCGCGAATGGAAGAAGTCCTCCTCGTCGACTTCCTTGGCCACCGTGTGATGGCGGATGAACACCACGTCGATGCGCTCGTAGTTCCGCTTCAGGAACAGGTAGAGCAGCATGAAGAAGCGCTTGGCCAGATCCTTGCGGCTTTCATCCATCGAACCCGACACGTCCATCAGACAGAACATCACCGCCTGCGCCTGCGGACGCTTCTTGAGCACGCGATTGTTGTAGCGTAGATCCAGCTTCTCGATGAACGGCACCCGATCCACCTGGGCGCGCAGATGGCGCATCTTCTCCATCAGCGCCTCCGCCTTCTCGGAGTACGGATCCTTCTCGACTTCGTCGTTGTATTCGAGCTCGAGTTCGCGCAGGCGCTTGAGATAGGGGCTCGACAAGGCAATGCGCCGCCCGAGCGAACTGCGCATCGTGCGCAGGATCGAAAGATTCGATGGTGTGCCGTCGATCGAGAAGCCGGCGCGCACCTTGCGCACTTCGGCGATCTTGGCGAGGTGACGCTTGGCCAGGTCTGGCAGCGCCATGTCCTCGAAGAAGAAGTTCAGAAAATCCTCGCGCGACAGCGTGAAGACGAAGTCGTCCTCGCCCTCGCCACTATCGCTGGCGCGAGACCCGCCGCCGCCACCACCCTGTTGCTGGCGGTCGAAGCTGTCGCCCCTGACGAACTTCTTGTTGCCCGGGTGAATCCACTCGCGCCGGCCGCCCTGGCCGTGATGAAAAATCGGCTCGGAGATGTCCTTGACCGGAATGGACACCTGCCCGCTCTGTTCGATGTCCATGATCTTCCGACCGGACACCGCCTTCGCCACCGCTTGCCTGATCTGCTCGCGGTAGCGTTTGATGAAGCGTTGCTGATTGACGGCGCTCTTGTTGCCGCCGTTCTCCCGCCGATCGATGACCGTAGCCATAAGCCGCTCGCCCGTCTTGTTGAGACGCCAAACCAGAGCGTCAGGATCGGGAGCCGCCCAGGTGTCTCGGCGGCTCCGGGGACCGCGTCCGGTGGACTACGACGACTTCCTGACGCGCAGATACCACTCCACCAAAAGTCGAACCTGCTTGGGTGTGTATCCTTTCTCGACCATGCGGTTGATGAAATTTTCGTGCTTGTCCTGATCTTCCCGCGACGATTTCGCATTGAACGAGATCACCGGCAGCAGATCCTCGGTCGTGGAGAACATGCGCTTTTCGATCACCATCCGCAGCTTTTCGTAGCTGGTCCAGACTGGGTTCTTGCCACCATTGTTGGCACGCGCCCGCAGCACGAAGTTGACGATCTCGTTACGGAAGTCCTTCGGGTTCGAGATACCCGCCGGTTTTTCCACCTTCTCGAGTTCGTCGTTCAGCGCGTTGCGATCCAGGATCTCACCGGTATTGGGGTCGCGATACTCCTGGTCCTGTATCCACAGATCGGCGAACACCACGTAGCGATCGAAGATGTTCTGCCCGTACTCGGAATACGACTCCAGGTAAGCGGTCTGGATCTCCTTGCCGATGAACTCCACGTACGGCGTGGTCAGATACTCCTTGATATACGACATCAACTTGGCTTCCTGCTCCGGCGGGAACTGCTCGCGCTCGATCTGCTGTTCGAGCACATAGAGCAGATGCACCGGATTGGCGGCCACTTCGGTGTTGTCGAAGTTGAACACCTTGGAAAGCACCTTGAACGCGAAACGCGTGGATAACCCGTTCATGCCTTCGTCGATGCCGGCATAGTCGCGATACTCCTGGTACGACTTGGCCTTCGGATCCACGTCCTTGAGGCTTTCGCCGTCGTAGACGCGCATCTTCGAGAAGATGTTCGAGTTCTCCGGCTCCTTGATCCGCGTGAGCACCGCGAACTGCGCCATCATCTTCAGCGTGTTCGGCGAGCACGGCGCGGCCGAGAGTGAACTGCTGCGCAGCAGCTTGTCGTAGATCTTTACCTCGTCGGAGACACGCAGGCAGTACGGCACCTTGACGATATAGATCCGGTCCAGGAAGGCCTCGTTGTTCTTGTCGGCCTTGAAGGTGGTCCATTCCGCTTCGTTCGAGTGCGCGAGGATGACGCCATCGAACGGAATCGCGCCGAAGCCCTCGGTACCCTTGTAGTTGCCTTCCTGCGTGGCGGTCAGCAACGGGTGCAGCACCTTGATCGGCGCCTTGAACATTTCCACGAACTCGAGCAGACCGCGGTTGGCCAGGCAAAGGCCACCGGAATACGAGTAGGCATCCGGGTCATCCTGCGGAAAATCCTCGAGCTTGCGGATATCGACCTTGCCCACCAGCGACGAGATGTCCTGGTTGTTTTCATCGCCCGGCTCGGTCTTGGAAATCGCGATCTGCGCCAGCACCGACGGGCGCAGTTTCACCACCCGGAACTTGGTGATGTCGCCATTGAATTCGTTTAGTCGTTTGACAGCCCACGGCGACGGAATGGTATTCAGGTAGCGGACCGGAATGCCATAGTCTTCCTCCATGATCTTGCCGTCCTCATCGGCCGAAAACAGCCCGAGCGGCGATTCATGGATCGGTGAGCCCTTGAGCGCGTAGATGGGGATCTCCTCCATCAGCGCCTTGAGTTTCTCGGCGAGAGACGACTTGCCGCCTCCGGGTGGCCCGAGCAGATACAGGATCTGCTTGCGCTCTTCCAGCCCCTGCGCTGCGTGCTTGAAGAACGAGACGATCTGTTCGATCGTGTCCTCCATGCCATAGAAGTCGCGGAACGCCGGGTAGACCCGTATGACCTTGTTGAAGAAAAGCCGGGACAGACGCGGATCGTGGTGGGTGTCCACCAGCTCGGGCTGTCCGATTGCGGAGAGCATTCGCTCGGCAGCGGTCGCGTAGGCAGTAGGATCCTTCTTGCAGATCTCCAGGTATTCCTGGATGCTGTATTCCTCTTCCTTGCGTGCCTCGAAGCGTGTGGCGTAGTGGCCAAAAATGTCCATACCTCACTCCCGTCTGAGAAACACTCCGAGGCGAAGGCAGTGCTGCTCCCCCCGAAAGACTTCGCGGCAATCTTGCCTTCCACCACCCCGGCATGGCGGAGCTGCCATGTTGCGAAATCTTTACTTCATCATAGTCAAATAACGGCGAACGTGGACCGTGAGTTGACGATAGATATCGTCTGTCCGGTGATGGCGTTGCACGTCATCGTCATGCTCACTATTACCGGACACCTCGTCGTCCTATTCCGCAGCGACGGGCCATTGACCATGCTTGTGACACACCTTACACCTTTCCCGCACTATGTGCACGACGCGGTGTGTAACTCGCCCACCCAATATCGTTACGACCAATACCTTCGCGCAACGCGTTCGGCATCGACACAACAACGCCTTCGCACGCCTTCGCGCAACGCGCCCATCGCGCGCGTCAGACACATCGCGAGCAATGATTGCGTGCACAGCAAGGTCATGTCCACGCGGCCAGCAGGGTCACGATCATCGCCGCCTCACAACGCGTTGACGACTATCGCTGCGACATACCGTCGCGTCTTTCGTTCAACGTTTTCCGCATTAGCACTTTCGAATGACGAGTGCTAACCGGCGCCGGCAAGAGACGTGTCGACATATCGACGTATCGCGCGTATGCACCTGTTCAGTGTTTTCGCTATCACCAGCAGCAGTCGTCACGCACTTCCCAAGTGCGCGCGCCCTGACGCCGGTACTAACGATGAAGGAGTGAGCAGAATGCGTGCCACATCGGGCACGCATGTATGGACGCGTCGCGCTGCAATGCAGCATCAACGGAAAGCGGAAGGCGGGCCGGCCTCTGGATCAGCCTGAATTCGATCCAGGCCGGCCTAGGGACTCGGTCAGATCGGGTCCCAGTTGATGACGTCGGGCGAGCGGTCGAGCTTGAAGAAGCTGCCACGCATTGCGGGCATGGCGATCTCCGCGACGGTCTCCGGCGTCCAGCCTTCGCCGGTATGGACCGAGCGCACCGGGCGCGACTGGCTCATCAGCATGATCTCGTTGGCACGCACCGCGAAGATCTGGGCATTCACGTCCTTGGCCGCGTCGCTGGCCAGGAACACGGCCACCGGCGCGATCTTGCCAGCTTCCATCTTCTGCAGGCGGGCCACGCGCTCCTTCTCCGCAGGCGTCTCGGCCGGGATCGAGCTGGTCATGCGGCTCCAGGCGAACGGCGCGATGCAGTTCGAGCGCACATTGAAACGGGCCATGTCCAGCGCGATCGATTTGGACAGCGCGGCGATGCCCAGCTTGGCCGCGGAGTAGTTAGCCTGACCCAGGTTGCCGATCAGCCCCGACGTCGACGTCATGTTGACGTAGGCGCCGCTCTCCTGATCCTTGAAATAGTTGGCCGCCGCACGGCTGACGAAGAAGGTGCCGTGCAGGTGCACGTCGATCACCGAGCGCCATTCTTCCTCGTTCATCTTGAAGAACATGCGATCGCGCAGGTTGCCGGCGTTGTTGACCACGGCGTCGATGCGACCGAAGGTGTCGAGCGCGCATTGCACGATGGCGTTGCCGCCAGCCCAGGTCGAAACGGAATCGGTATTGGCCACGGCCTGGCCGCCGGCCGCGCGGATTTCCTCGACCACGCGCTGCGCGGGGCCGGCATCGCCGCCTTCGCCGCTCATCGACACGCCCAGGTCATTGACCACCACACGAGCGCCAGCCGCCGCCATGCCCAGGGCAATGCCTCGTCCGATGCCGCCACCGGCGCCCGTTACCACCACTACCTTGCCTTCCATCATTCCGCTCATCGTATCCTCCATTGGCTTGCTGTCTGCACGGACAGGGAAGCCTGCCCGTTTTATTGCAGAGCTGGATACGATAAATTGGCGGCCGAAACTTTGGAATTCATGAATCACAAAAGTGGGCTTCGTGCCCGCCGAAGCCATGCACTACGACCTGACCGATTTGCGGCTGTTTCTGAACGTGGGAGAAACAGAGAACATCACACGCGCGGCCGAGCGCAGCTTTCTCTCGCTGCCCGCGGCCAGCGCCCGCATCAAGCAGCTTGAAGAGGCGTTCCAGACCCAGTTGCTGATCCGCCAGGTGAAAGGCGTGCGCCTCACTCCGGCTGGCGACGCCCTGCTGCGCCACGCGCGCGAGGTGTTCCGGGAGCTCGAATGCCTGCATTCGGACCTGCGCCCCTATGCCAAGGGCGTCAAGGGCCGCGTGCGCCTCCTGGCCAACACCACGGCCACCAACTCGTTCCTGGCCCACGCGCTATCGCGCTTCCTGTCGGAGAACCCGGACGTCGACATCGAGCTGGAGGAACATCTCTCGGCCGACATCGTCTCGGCCATCGGCAACGGGGCGGCAGACCTCGGCATCGTGGCGGGAGAAGTCGCCACCGCCGACCTGGACACGATGCAGCTTTGCAGCGACGAGTTGATCGTTATCGCCCCTGTCAACCATCCGCTGCCAGCCTTCAAGACACTGCGGTTCGCCGAGCTGCTCGATAGTTGCCGCTTTGTGGGGCTGAATCAGTCGTCGGCGATCCAGTCCTTCCTGGACCGCATCGCCAGCGGCATGGGCAAACGAATCAGCCTGCGCATCCAGGTGGGCAGCTTCGACGCGGTGTGTCGCATGGTGGAAGCCGGCGCCGGCATCGCTATCGTGCCGAACAGTTGCGCGCGGCGCTACGCCAGCCGCAAGGTACTGCGTTTCATCCGGCTGGAAGACGACTGGGCGCGACGCGAGTTGCAACTCGTGCGCCGGCCGGGACGGGAACTGCCCCAGTTCGCGGAAACGCTGATCCAGTATCTGGTGGATGCGGCCCGGGAGCCAGTGTAGGTGTTTCCCCCTCTCCCGCCATGCGGGCGAGGGGACAAAACAATTGGCGCTACCCGCCTCAGTCCGCCTCAATCCGCCTCAGTCAGCCTTCACGCCAGCCGCCTTGATGATCGGCGACCACTTGTCGATCTCCGAGGCCAGCCACGTGCGCAGCCCTTCCGGCGTCTGCTTGTCCTCGGGCACGATCACCGCGCCCAGATCCTGCATACGCGCCGCAACGGCCGGGTCCTTCAGCGCCGCGCGCAACGCGCCGTTGAGCTTGTTGATCACGGCAGGCGGCGTGCCCTTGGGCGCGTAGATCCCGTGCCAGACCTTGACCTCGAAGCCCTTCAGGCCGCCTTCGCGCAGCGTCGGCGCGTTCGGTAGCGAGGGAATGCGCTCAGCCGTGGTCACGCCGTACAGCTTGACCTTATCAGCCTTGATATGGGTAAGCGTCTGCGTGGTCTGGTCGCACAGCACATCCACCTGACCGCCCAGCAGCGCAGTCATCGCCGGCGCGGTGCCCTGGTATGGGATCGTCTGCACATCCACGCCGATCGCCTTCTGGAACAGCATCCCGCACAGCTGCGACACCGCGCCAAGGCCCGCATTGGCCAGGTTCACCTTGTTCTGGTTCTTCTGGATGTAGGTCACCAACTCGGGCAAGTTGTTGGGCGGCAGGTCGTGGCGTCCCAGCAGCGTCATCGGCACATCCGCCACCTGGCCCACGAAACTGAAGTCGGTCAGCGGCTTGTACGGCAGCTTCGAGTAGAGCGCTGGCGCGGTGGCCATGCCGTTATGGTGAATCAGAATCGTGTAGCCGTCCGGCGCGGCCTTGGCCACGTACGCGGCGGACACCGTGCCGCCGGCGCCCAGACGGTTCTCCACCACCACGCTCTGGCCCAGCGTCTTGGACATCGCCGCCGCCACCGAGCGCGCCACGACGTCAGTCGGGCCACCCGCCGCGAATGGCACGACCATCACGATGGGCTTTGACGGGTAGGCATCGTTCGCGCGGCCCTGGCCGGGAACAGCCACCGCCACGGCTGCTAGCGCGAGTGCCGCCCACGTCATGCCTCGCCACTTGCTGGTACCGATGGCTGGCAACTGCGGGAATGAGGTCATACGCTGTCTCCTGAATGCGCGCGTCATACGCGTCTAGTTTCTGGGGTTCGAGTAGCGCGCAGCGTGAATCCACTGACCCGGCGGCACAATTCGGCATTGCCGAAGGGGGGGCGAGGGCATGAAAAAGTCGCGGGATAACCCGCATCCGCGCCAGTCCGCGCCCCCCGTCACACCCCTGGGACATCCCTAAGCCGGAACCGAAGTCGCGCTTCCGCAAATGCGAATGTCACTGCTCCGACCGGTCGGGAATAATGCGCCTACTCGATACTGACGGACATTGCCATGCATGCTGCACAGGACCAAGACCTGATTTACCCGGAAATCCGCGAGGCCGTACGTGACCTCTGCAAGCAATTCGATTCGGCCTATTGGCAACGCATCGAGGAACACAGCGCATTTCCGGAGGAGTTCGTCCAGGCGCTGACCCACGCCGGCTGGCTGTCCGCGCTGATTCCCGAGGCATACGGTGGCTCCGGCCTGCCGCTGACCGCAGCCTCCGTGATCATGGAGGAGATCAACCGCAACGGCGGCAACTCGGGGGCGTGCCACGGTCAGATGTACGTGATGGGCTGCCTGCTGCGCCACGGCTCAGAGGCGCAGAAGCAGCGCTGGCTGCCCGGCATCGCCTCGGGCGAGTTGCGCATGCAGTCGATGGCCGTGACCGAACCGACCACCGGCACCGATACCACCAAGCTCAAGACCACGGCCGTGCGGCGCGGCGACAAGTACGTGATCAACGGCCAGAAGGTCTGGATCTCGCGCGTCCAGCATTCCGACCTGATGCTGCTGCTGGCACGCACCACGCCGCTGGACCAGGTGAAGAAGAAGTCCGAAGGTCTGTCGGTGTTCGTCGTCGACCTGCGCGAAGCGATTGGCAACGGCCTGACGGTCCAGCCGATTCGCAACATGGTCAACCACGAAACCAATGAGCTGTTCTTCGATAACCTCGAAATCCCGGCCGAAAACCTGATTGGCGAGGAAGGCAAGGGACTCAAGTACATCCTCGACGGCCTGAACGCCGAACGTATCCTGATCGCTGCCGAGTGCATCGGCGATGGCTACTGGTTCGTCGAACGCGCCAGCAGCTACGCCCGCGAGCGGATCGTGTTCGATCGCCCGATCG
The DNA here is from genome assembly GCF_000812445.1 of Cupriavidus sp. SHE. Classification (NCBI taxonomy): domain Bacteria; kingdom Pseudomonadati; phylum Pseudomonadota; class Betaproteobacteria; order Burkholderiales; family Burkholderiaceae; genus Cupriavidus; species Cupriavidus sp. SHE. The sequence goes on from NZ_JWMB01000002.1 coordinate 10,448, forward strand.
GCCAGAACCAGGGCGTGCAGTTCCCGATCGCGCGTTCGTTCGTCAATGTGGAAGCCGCCAGCCTGATGCGTTACAAGGCCGCCCAGTTGTTCGACGCAGGCAAGCCCTGCGGCAAGGAAGCCAACATGGCGAAGCTGCTGGCCGCCGATGCTTCATGGGAAGCGGCCAACGTCTGCCTGCAGACGCACGGTGGATTCGGCTTTGCCGCCGAGTACGACATCGAACGCAAGTTCCGTGAAACGCGCCTGTACCAGGTGGCGCCGATCTCGACCAACCTGATCCTGTCGTTCGTCGCCGAACACGTTCTCGAACTGCCCCGCTCGTTCTGATACCTGCCATGCCCGACATCGATACCCGCTATCCGACCCGCCAGCTCTGCGAGTTTCTCGCGCGGTTCACGCTCGCCGATGTGCCGTCGCCCGTCGTCGAACGCACCAAGGATCTGTTCCTCGACTGGATCGCATCGGCCATCGCCGGCAAGGACGCACCCGCTGTGCGGCGCATCCAGGAGTTCGCCGTCGCGATGGGCCCGGCCACCGGCCAGGCCGAGGTCTTCGTCGACCGCCGTCGCACATCGCCCTATTTCGCCGCGCTGATCAACGGCGCCTCGTCACACGTGGTCGAGCAGGATGACGTCCACAACGGCTCGGTGCTCCACCCCGCCGCGGTGGTGTTCCCGGCCGTAGTTGCCGCCGCGCAGGCGGAAGGCAAAACCGGCGCGGAAGTGCTGCTGGCCTCGATCGCCGGCTACGAAGCAGGCATCCGCATCGGCGAGTTCATGGGCCGCTCGCACTATCGCGTGTTCCACACCACCGGCACCGTCGGCACGCTGGCCGCTGCTGCGGCAGTAGCCAAGCTGTACGGACTCGATGCCGAAGGTATCAACCAGGCTCTGGGTTCCGCCGGCACGCAGGCCGCCGGCCTGTGGGAATTCCTGCGCGACGCCGCGGATTCGAAGCAACTGCACACGGCCAAGGCCGCCGCCGATGGCCTGCAGTCTGCCTGGCTGGCACGCGCGGGCTTCACCGGCGCGCGCCAGATCCTGGAAGGCGCGCAGGGCATGGCAGCGGGGATGTCCAGCGACGCCAATCCGGCGGCGCTGACCGATGGCCTCGGTACGCGCTGGGCCACGGCGGAAACGTCGTTCAAGTTCTTCGCCTCGTGCCGCCACACGCATCCGGCCGCGGACGCGCTGAAGGCGTTGATGCTGCGCGAAGGACTGCAAGCCGACCAGATCGCCGCCGTCACGGCGCACGTCCATCAGGGCGCGATCGACGTGCTTGGCCCGGTGGTCAACCCGGCAACGATCCATCAGGCCAAGTTCTCGATGGGCACGGTGCTCGGCCTGGTCGCCGTGCACGCCCATGCGGGCCTGGGCGAGTTCGAGCAGCATTCGCTGAAGGATGCGCAGGTCTCGGCGTTCCGCGACAAGGTCACGATGGAACTCGACGAGGAAATCAACGCCGCCTATCCGCGCCAGTGGATCGGCCGCGTGACGGTGCGCACCACCGACGGCCGTACGCTCCAGGCGCGTGTCGACGTGCCCAAGGGTGACCCCGACAACACGCTGTCGCGTCCCGAACTCGAGGCAAAGGCCATCCAGCTTGGCGCGTTCCGCCACGGCGCGACCGAAGCCGAGATGCGCGCGATCATCGCGCGCGTCTGGCAGCTCGACCGCGAAGCCAACGTCAACGACTGGCTGCCCGCCGCCCGCTGATTACCACGAGAGCCTGCGAGATCGACATGACCACCCCTACCCTCGAACAACTGCGCGAGTGGATCGGCCGCTCCGAATCCCGCACCGAAACACTCGCCGCGGAACCGGTGCAAGGGCTGGCGGCCACCTTCGACCTCGATGGTGACGCGCTCGTCAGCCAGCCGCTGCCACCGCTGTGGCACTGGCTCTATTTCCTGCCGCGCGCGCCGCAGCGCGAAATCGGCGTGGACGGACATCCCGCGCTTGGCGGCTTCCTCCCCCCGGTACCGTTGCCGCGCCGCATGTGGGCCGGTAGCGAAGTGACGTTCAAACGCGGCCTGCGCGTGGGCGAAACCGTGACGAAGACATCGACCATCACCGATGTCCAGCACAAGTCTGGCCGCACCGGCGAACTCTGGTTCGTGACCGTCGATCACGAACTCAGCGTCAACGGCGAAACCGCGCTGAACGAGCGTCATGACATCGTCTATCGCGCCATGCCCGAGCGCGGCCAGCCGCAACCGCCGCGTCCGCGACTGGCGCACACCGCCCAGTTCGGCCGGTCACTGAAGGCCGATCCGGTGCTGCTGTTCCGCTATTCGGCGCTCACGTTCAACGGCCACCGCATTCACTACGATCTCGACTACGTGCGTGACGTGGAGGGCTACCCGGGCCTGATCGTGCATGGACCGATGCAGGCGATGCTGATGCTTGAACTGCTGCGGCACGAGCGCCCCGACGCGCACGTGAAGCGCTTCGGCTTCCGCGGGCTTGCGCCGCTGTTCCATCTGGATACGGTCACCGTCGGTGGCATGGACGATGCGGAGACACCCGGGAAGGTGATTCTGTGGACCGGCGACGATGCCGACGGCCAGGCAATGGCTGGCTGGGCGGAAGTGGAAGGTTGAAGGAAGGTTCGCGCCCCTCTCCCGCCAAGCGGGTGAGGGGCGCAGTCAATCTGAGAGGAATTCCCCTCAGATCACCAGCTCGATCAGGAACGGGCCCTTGCGCTGGTTGGCCATGCGGAACAAGTCGGCGAACGTCTCCATGTTCTCCGCACGCGCAGCTTCCACGCCCATACCGTTCGCCATCTTGACCCAGTCCAGATCCGGATTGCCGAGGTCGAGCATATCCAGCGCGGTCTTGCCAGGATTGGCACCCACACCAGCCAGCTCGCCCAGCAGGATCGCGTACTTGCGATTGGCCAGCAGCACGATGGTCACGTCAAGCTTTTCACGCGCCATGGTCCACAGCGACTGCAGCGTGTACATGCCCGATCCATCGGCCTGCAACGCCACCACGCGGCGGTCCGGTGCCGCGATTGCAGCGCCCGTGGCCAGCGGCAGGCCCGCGCCAATGGCGCCGCCGGTCAGTTGCAGCCAGTCGTGTGGCGCGGCGTGGACCGTGCCGGGATAGAACGCGCGGCCGAAGCTCACACTCTCTTCCACCACGACGGCCTGGTCGGGCAACAGCGCGGTCAGCGTCTGCGCCACCGCCTCGGATGTCACCACACCCTTTGCCGGCTCCGCAGTGATATGGGCCGAGGCCGGCAGCGGAGCATTACGCGCACCCAGTTCGTCCGACAGGCGGGCCAATGCCTCGCCCAGATCTTCTTCGGGCCGGGCCAGCACGTGGATGACAGCATCCTCGGGGTACGGACGCGGCGACTTGCCCGGATAGGCGAAGAACGTCACCGGTGCGGGCGCGCCGACCAGGATCACATTGCGGATACCCGCCAGCTTCTGGCGTGCCACGTCACCGGAGTACGGAATACGGTCGACGGCCAGATGGCCGCGTCCACGCGTCACGCGCGAATTCGACATCGGCGTGATCAGCCGCGCATCGGTGGCGGCGGCGATCCGGTGCGCATCGGCCAGGGCGCCGGCGCGCAAGGCGTTGCCCGCCAGCACGATCAGCGTGGGCTGGCCGCTGCGCAGCACGCGCGCGGCGTTCTGCACGGCATCGGGCGACACCTTCGGCACGGCCAGCGCCGGCAGCGGCGCGGCCACCTTGCCGCCCGCATCCCAGCAAACATCCGACGGCAAGATCAGGCTTGCCACGCCACCCGGCGCGGAAGTCGCGGCCTGCACCGCCGCGGCGGCATCGGCACCAACCGACGCCGCATGGGTAGCGGTACGCGTCCAGACCGAAACCGGGCGCGCCCAACCTTCGGTATCGGCGGTCAGCGGCGCGTCGAGCGGGCGGTGATACGTGGCCTGATCGCCGATGATATTGATGACCGGCGTCTGCGCGCGGCGCGCGTTGTGCAGGTTGGCCAGGCCGTTGGCCAGCCCCGGGCCGCAGTGCAGCAGCGTGGCGGCCGGCTTGTCGGCCATGCGCGCGTAGCCATCGGCCGCGCCAGTGACCACGCCTTCGAACAGGCCCAGCACGCATTTCATGCCGGGAATCCGGTCCAGCGCCGCCACGAAATGCATTTCGCTGGTGCCGGGGTTGGCAAAGCAGGTATCGACGCCGCAAGCCAGCAGCGTCTTCACCAGGCTTTCCGCGCCGTTCATCGTGTCTTGAGTCTCCATTGCAGGTTCCGTATTTGGTGGGTGTTGTCAGGAATGGGGGGCGAGCAGATCGAAATCCAGGCAGACATACTCGGTCGGGAATTCGATCCGCGCGTAATAGACGATCACGTCGTCGACGCAGGCAAAACGCCGCAGTTCGGCCACGGGGGCGCCCACGGCCAGTTCGAGCGCGCTGGCGGATTCGGCACCGGCCGGAACGATCGACAGCCGCTGCCGCGCGGCATTGACCTTGAGGCCGGGAAATCGGTCGAGCACCGGCACCGACGCGCCGTGGCGGAAGGCCTCGGGGTCGCGCGCGAAGACATCGGCGGCGATATAGACCTCGCCCACGGCGAACGGTCTTCCATCGGTGCGATGAGCGCGGTGCAGGAAATGGTAGGCATCGGCGCGACGGCCGTCGCAGGGCATGCCCAGGTCATCAGGCAGCGGCACATCGGCGGTGGATTCGACGATGGCCTCCGTGGACAGCTTGTCGCCCACGGCCACGGCCTGGTTCCAGTTGATCGGCAACGCCATTCGCCGGCATTCACGGCCGCCGGCCTTGACGAACGTCCCCCGGCCACGCGAGCGCTCGACCAGCCCTTCCTCGTCCAGACGGGAAAGGGCGTTGTGCATGGTCATGCGCGCCACGCCGTACTGACGGCAGAGCGCTTCGAGGGAAGGAATCTGTTCACCCGGCCGCCACGCGCCGCTTTCGATCTGTCGTCGAAAGATCGTGGCCAGCTGTAGATAGACGGGTTCGCGGCTGCGAGAGAGGAGGTCGTTGGCGTCCGGCATACGAAACGCGCCGGCATTCAGCCGGCGCGCCAAGTCGATATCGGACTCTATTAAAAGTCTAGGTAACTAGACTACTAGGGTTTACCACGATCACACTTCTCGATACGCGATCAGGCAGCGACAGCTGCGGCAACAGGAAGTTGGGGATCGTTGCCGGCGGGGACCGCGTCGGCACGCAGCCAGTCCGCCACCGTCGCGCGCACCGCTTCGGCAAATGCCTGCTTGCGGCGCCAGGCCGACCGCTTCTTGGAAGGAATCTCCGCAATATCGCGTTGTGGCTGGCAGATCGGCACATCGACGTTGCCATCCGCAAGCGACGTGCCGTGGTACTCCGCCCAGAAGCCTTCGTAGTCAGCCAGGATTTCACGCGGCGTGTTGCGCTGCCTACTAACGTGATTGGCACGGGACACCCCCACCACACGCCGGGCGCCAACGTGTGCGGCGAACGCCAGCAACGCCTCCATCACGACATCCTTGGGCCGCAGGCCTTCGCTGGCCTTGGTGGCAAGGCGAATCCATTCACGGCTCTGCTCGCCCATCGGCCCCTGCAGGCCGCCGACATAGATTTCCGGACCGTGGTCGCCACGCCTGAGATAGAAGCTCAGCTGCGTCAGGCAAACCCCGGTCTCGATATCGGTCCAGTAGAAAGCCAGCTCGCCTTCCTTGGGATTCGGGCCGGAATCGGCCAGGCGAAGCTCGTAGCGCCCATCCTCGGACATCCACCGGAGTCCGCCGGACAGATAGATTCGATCGCAGACGCAAACGGGCAGTGCGGCTTCGGCCAGCACGTAGTGGTCCACCACCAACCTCGCCCGGTCACCAAAGCCCAGACCCAGCGCGCCAAGCGGCCGGAATGGCTTCTCCAGCATTAACGGCCGCGCCACCACCACCCGCTGCAGCAGCGGCGAGGCAGCTGCGGCGCGCAGCCACGACCGTGCCGAACCGGCCCGGACGGCCGACAGCGCAATCAGCTTGGCACGCCGCGTCAACCACTTGCGGCTGCCCGCCGGATAACAGAATGCGGATATCGACGCCACTGAGGCGAGATATCGCAAGTAGTACGCCGGATAAAGGTCAACAAGCCCCCCCGCACGGGCGTGGACGAGCCCCTGCAAGTACGACACTGGTTCATGCACGACTGACTGCTCCCCTTGTATGGCACACACCGCCCTGGCTCGGGCCTGGCGTGCGCGGATTCAACCCTGGCCCCAAGCGATACGCGCGCTGAGGCTTGCGAGCCGGCCCGTCTCATTGAAATGTGATGTGGGGAACGCAGGCCTGGCTCCGTAATATTTCGTAACGCCTTGAAATATTATCGGTTGACGCCGTTACAAGATAGAGACGATTTCCCTAAGAAAGGAGGGTGACAAGGTTCGGCCGACGCTTTCTTCACGGCCACTTGCGAAACAACCGCCGCCCGGCCATTCGCTCATTCGCTAGCCCCGGGCAGGCTTCCCCGCCCCCCGCGCGCTTGCCAGGGCCGCGGCATGCACCATCAGAAAATCCACGAAGACCCGGACCCGCGACGGCAGCAGGCGCCCGTGCGGGTACATCAGACTGACTGGCCGCGACCGGCCAGCAAATGGCTGCAGGACCTCGACCAGCGTGCCGTCGGCCAAGTCCCGTTCGACAATAAAGCGGTAGGTTTGGAACAGACCGGCGCCGGACCTGGCCAGGGTGACGCCGGCAAGCACGTCCTCGGCGCACAGATAGTGGCTTTCCGTAGCCAGCACCTCCCGTTCACGGCCGCCATCCATAAACAGCCACGCAATCGGCCGGCCACTGCTGGGCAGATCGAACTGAATGCACTCGTGCTGCTGCAAATCCTCCAGGGCCTGCGGCCGTCCGGCCCGCTTCAGATACCCAGGGCTCGCCACCACCACCAGTTCCGCATCCTCCAGATGGCGCGAGACCATCGTCGAATCCGGCTGCGCGCGGAACCGGATCGCCACATCGAAGTTCTCCTCGTGGAAATCGATATTGCGGTTGCCGATCTGGACCTCGAACCTGAGGAGAGGAAACCGCTCGCGCAAGGCGGGCAGCAAGGGCAGCAGCCGGTAGTGCCCGTAGGTCGTCGGCGCGCTGATACGCAAGGTGCCCGAAGGCTGGACCTGCTCGCCCGTGACCTTGCGCTCGGCCTCGATCAACTGGTTGAGCGCGCCACGACATTGCTCGAAGTAGCTCCTGCCGCCCTCGGTCAGCCGGATGCTGCGCGTGGACCGCACAAAGAGGCGCACGCCCAGGCGCTTCTCCAGCCGCGAGATCGAGCGGCTTACGGCCGCCGGCGTGACCCCGGCGGTGTTGGCAGCGGCGGTGAAGCTACCCGCTTCGGCCGCGAGGCAAAACAGCTCGATGCTGCCGAGCAGGACGTCGTCGAAGTGCCTGTGCATATTTATTACCTCATGTAACAGAACAAGTGTACACAACCCCGTTTTTTGCTTTCTGATGCCGGAATAGAGTGTGTTCAACCGGAGGCGGCAGTGCAAACGCTACGCCGGCCCCGTCACCCATCTCTCTGGAGAACATCATGAGCAACACGCATCCCACCGTCATCATCACTGGCGCCACCAGCGGCATCGGCCTGGGTCTGGCCGAGGCCTTTCTGAAGGAGGGGTACAACGTGGTCGGCACCGGCCGCTCGCAGGAACGCCTGCAAGCCACGGCCGTGCAGTTGGACGCCAGCGAACGCTTCGTTGGCGTGGCTGGCGACGTCGCGCTCCCGGACACCGCGCGCGAAGTCTTCGCACAGGCCATTGCGCGCTTCGGTCATGTCGACGTGCTGGTCAACAACGCCGGCATCTTCTCCGCCAAGCCTTTCGTGCAGTTCACGCCCGAGGAAATCGAGCTACAGATCGCGACAAACCTGAAGGGCACGCTGTATCCCTCCCAGGAAGCCGCGCGGCATATGAGCGAGCGCCGGCAAGGCAAGATCATCAACATCACCGCATCGATCGCGCTGCAGCCGCACGCCGGCGTGCCGGCTCTGCTGGCGGTGGCACTCAAGGGCGGCCTCAATCAGGCCACCCGGGCCCTGGCGCTGGAACTGGCGCCGTTCGGCGTCACCGTGAATGCAGTCGCGCCCGGCGTGACGGACACCCCGATGCACGCGGCGGAAACTCACGACGCGCTGGGTAGCCTGCATCCACTGGGCCGCATTGCCCGCATCGACGAGATCAACGCCGCCGTGCTCTACCTCGCCAAGGCGGACTTCGTATCCGGCACCGTGCTGGCAGTAGACGGCGGCTACAGCGCCGGCCGCTGAATGGTCTTGTGCCGCCGTCGCCGCGCCCCTTGCGAGCAACGGCGGCCCCTGCCCCAACCGTCACCGTCCCGTGATCATCACCGGAGCCACCTCGTGATCCATGCCAACTCGTTCGATACCTTCGTGCAGCAACGGCTCGCGGCGCGCGGCCTGATGCTGCCCGATCCGCCCCGGCCCTTGGGCAACTACACCGCCGTCAGCCAGGCAGGCGACCTGCTCTTTGTTTCCGGACAATTGCCGCTGGCCGACGGCAAGGTCGTCTGGCAGGGGCAGGTCGGCAGGGACCTGACCCTGGAAGAAGGCCAGCGCGCCGCCGTGCTGGCCGCGCTCAACGTACTGGCCCAGATCCGCGCGTACCTGGGTGGCTTCGACCGACTGGATCACATCGTGCGGGTGGAAGGCCATATCGCCAGCGCGGAAGGCTGGCTGCAGCAGCCGGCGGTCATTGATGGCGCCTCCGATCTGCTCGTGGATGTGCTGGGCGCAAGGGCTGGCCATGCGCGGACGATCTCCTCGCATTTCCAGCAGCCCGGCAATGCGGCGGTCATCCTCGTGGTGATCGCCCAGATCCGCGCCCAATGAAAAAGGGCCGGCAAACGCCGGCCCCGGGGCAGTACTGCAGTCTCCGAAAAACCTAGTGGGGGACGGAATCGAGGCCCGTCTCCTTCACAATCGTCTGGGCGGCCGGCGCAGCCATGTAGTCGAGCAATGCCTTTGCCAGCGCGGGGTGTGCAGCGTTGACAGGAATCCCGCCGGCGAAACGCGTGATCGACTGCACGTCCTCCGGGATCCGTCCGGCGAAACTCACACCAGACACCGGCAACAGCTCGCTCACCTGCTGGAAACCGATTTCGTACTCGCCATTGGCGACGACCGAGGCCACCGGGGTCTTCTCGATCTTCTTCGCCTTGGCGCCCAGTACCTCCGGCTCACCGAGCCGCTTGAACAGTTCACGCTGAACGTAAACGCCGCTGGCGCTATCGGAATAGGCAATCGACTTCGCCTGCATCAGCGCGCGACGCAGCGCGTCCACGGTACGGATATCGGGCACCACCTCGCCCTGCCGCACCACCATGCCGATGCGCGAATCAGCCAGTTCGACGCGCGACTTCGGATCGACCACGCCCTTCTTGATCAGATCGTCTAGCGCGTAGCCGACCATGATCACCACGTCGGCCTGCTCGCCGCGCGCCAGCCGGTTCGGAATGGCTTCCGGTGATTGCCCCATCGACGGCCCAAGCGTCGTCTCCAGCGTGTTGCCGCTCTCCCCGGCGAATTGCGGACCCAGGATCTTGTAGGCCGCCGTGAATCCGCCCGATGTCATCACGCGGATGTCCTCTGCCTGAGCGGTCGAGGCGAACAGCGTCGCAACCGCGGCGCACGCGCCGACCCATGTCCTGATCATGTTTTATGTCTCCAGTGTCGTCGCGGTTGGGGAAAGTCGCGCTGGCGTGGACTATAGGTATCGTCAGGCGGCGCAGCCAGCCACAATCCGTGAAGCCGTCTTCAGTATTCCTGAAGAGCGATGCGGATCCATCGGAAAAACGGCAGGTCCCTCAGGTTTGGAGAGAAATCGTCAACGCCTGTCAGCGCCGCCCGCCACCCGCCGCGCGCGCCGCGGGCTCGGCCAGCGTTTGCTCGACCACGCGCAACACCTCCTTCGCCGTGTTCTCCGAATGCCGTCGCAGCACGTCGGCCAGGCGCGGACGCCCCGGCTCGCGCAGCGCCGCGATGATCTCCTCGTGCTCGGTATGCGATTCCTGCCAGCGCAGCATGTCCGCGTTGGCCGCGCCACGGGCGCGGTGGACCTTGCTCATCAGCATCGCATAGATGCCGGCCAGCACGGTGTTGCCCGCACCGTCGATGATGAGCTGGTGGATTTCCTGGTTGATGCGGAAGTAGTCAGTGCGGCGTCCGGCGTCGTGCGCGTCGATCATGGCCTGATGCCGGCGTTCGATCTTGGTCACGGCTGCATCGCTGAGCCGCCGCGCCGCCAGTTCCCCGGCATGTGCCTCCAGCCCATGCAACGTCTCGAATGTGGCGCGCAGTTCGTCGAGATCGAGCGGCGCCACGCGATAGCCGATGTACTGGCGATGCAGGACCAGCCCCTCGGCCACCAGCACCTTCAGCGCTTCGCGCAACGGCGTCTTCGACACATCGAAGGCCTCGCAGAAGGCCTTCTCGTCGATCCGCACGCCCGGTGGCAGCTCGCCTTCCTGAATCATCGTGCGCAACCGCGCCGCGATCTCGGCGGACATGCCCAGCGTGCGGAGCCGGGCGGTTTTGGGAAGCGCTTGTGTCACAGACATCACCAGGTTGGGGAATTTGCACCATCAAGAGGCTACCACACACCTAATCTGTGCATTCGTCATCTATATAAATCAACGACTTACAGATGTTGTAATTACAGATTACGTATCCTATACTGCGTCCAGTTGCGCGACACACTAAACCAAACGCCTCATCGAAGGCACCAAGGACAAGGAGACACCCGTCATGCAATCCACAAGCCCCGCCGCGGCCTCGCTCGCGGTTCCCCGCAGCAGCGTGCGATGGAAGATCTTCCTGATGATGCTGCTCCTCGTGGCAATCAACTACATCGACCGCGCATCGCTGTCGGTGGCCATGCCGCTGATCGCGAAGGAATTCGACCTGAGTCCCGCCATGCAGGGGCTGATCCTGAGTTCGTTCTTCTGGACCTATGCCGTCATGCAGGTGCCGGGCGGCATGCTGGCCGACAAGTACAAGCCGCGCATCGTGATCGCTACGGCCACCGTGTTCTGGGGCGCGTTCCAGGCGCTGGCGGCGGTCTGCACCAATGCCACCTCGCTGCTGCTGACGCGGCTGGGGCTCGGCGCTGCGGAAGCGCCGATCTACCCGGCCGGCGGCAAGCTCAATGCCATCTGGATGACGAAGAACGAACGCGGTCGTGGCGCCACGCTGCTCGACGGCGGCGCGCCGCTGGGCGCGGCACTTGGCTCGCTCATCATTGCCGGGCTGATCAGCGAACTGGGCTCGTGGCGCCTGTCGTTCGTGGTGGCCGGCGTTGGCACGGTGCTGGCCGGCTTCGTGGCATGGTGGTACATCCGCAACTCGCCGCGCGAACACCTGGGCGTGAATGAACAGGAAGCCCGCCATATCGAGGACGCGCTTGCCCTGGAGCACAGCGAGGAGCCGACCAACCTGAGCGGCCGTTCGCTGGACTTCTTCAAGTACCGCTCGGTCTGGTGCATGGCCATCAGCTGGATGTGCTTCAACGCCGTGTTCTACGGCCTGCTGACCTGGATGCCCACCTACCTGAGCAAGGCCCGCGGCTTCGACCTGAAGCAGATGGGCGGTGCGAGCTTCATCATCTTCTTCGCCGGATTCGTCGGCGAGCTGCTCGGCGGCTGGATCGCCGACAAGTGGAAGGAAGCCGGCGGACGCCCGAACGTGGTGATGCGCACACTGTTCGGCATCGCCGCGGTGGTGGCTACGGTGTCGATCTTCTCGGTCGCCTACGTCACCGACCCCGTAGCGGTCGTGGTGCTGCTGTCCTCCACCCTGTTCTTCCTGCGCTGGTGCGGCCTGTTCTGGTCCGTGCCGTCGATGCTGGGCACCCGCAACAAGGTAGGTTTCCTCGGCGGCGTGATGAACCTGGGCGGCAACATCGCCGGCATCAGCGTGCCGATCATCGTCGGCCTGATCGTCCAGGCCACCGGCTCGTACTTCCTGGCACTGATGTTCTTTGCCGCCTGCGGCATCGGCCTGCTGCTGGCGTCGACCAACATCGACTACGAAAAGAAAATTCCGGTCTGACGGTACCGCCGCAGCGCTGGAACCCCAAATTCCCACACGCACACAGAGGCGCCGCCTTGCGGACGGCGCCCGTTTGAACTCCTGAGTAATACCCATCATGACCAGACAGATTCGCCTCGGCATGCTCACGCCGTCCTCCAACACCGCGCTCGAACCCATCACCAGCGCGATGGTCAGCGGCCTGCCCAATGTCAGCGCGCATTTCTCGCGCTTCACCGTGACCGAGATTTCGCTGCGCGATCAGGCGCTCGGCCAGTTCGATCTGGAGAAGATCCTTGCTGCCGCTCGCCTGCTGGCCGATGCCCGCGTGGACGTCATCGCGTGGAACGGCACGTCGTCGGGCTGGCTCGGCTTCGACAAGGATGAAGCGCTGTGCCGCCAGATCACCGAGGCCACGGGCATCCCCGCCACCACCTCCGTGCTGGCCCTGAACGAAATCCTGGAAAAGACCGGCGCACGCCGCTTCGGCCTGGCCACGCCGTACCTGCAGGATGTGCAGGAGCGCATCGTCGCCAACTACCAGCGCAGCGGTTTCGACTGTTCGGCGGAGCGCCACCTGGGATTGCATGTGAACTACAGCTTCGCCGAAGTGGACGAGGACACCGTCCGCAAGATGGTGCGCGAGCTGGCCGCCGAAAAGCCACAGGCCATCACCACGTTCTGCACCAACCTGCGTGCCGCGCATCTGGTGGAAGCGCTCGAGGCCGAGACCGGCATCCCGGTCTACGACACGATCGCCACCGTGGTGTGGAAGTCGCTGCGTCTGGCCGGTGTTGATACCCGCGCGCTGCAGGGCTGGGGCCGCCTGTTCCGCGAAGTCGAATGACCGGCAACCCCTCGGAGTGACGACCATGCCCGCAGACAACAATCTCGACCTAGTGATCCGCAATGCCGACGTGGTCACCGCCTCCGACCGCTACCGTTGCGACATTGGCGTGCGCGGCGGCCGCATCGTGGCACTTGGCCACGACCTGCCGCCGGCTGCCAGCGAAGTCGACGCCACCGGCCTGCTGGCCTTGCCCGGCGGCGTGGACGGCCACTGCCACCTGGACCAACCGATGCCCGACGGCATGCGCATGGCCGATGACTTCTTCACCGGCACGCGCGCGGCTGCGTGCGGCGGCACGACCACCGTGATCCCGTTCGCCGCGCAGGAGAAAGGCGCGTCGCTCAAGGCGGCCGTGGACGACTATCACCGCCGCGCCGATGGCCGCGCCGTGATCGACTACGCGTTCCACCTGATCGTGGCGGACCCCACCCCCGCCGTGCTGGAGGACGAACTGCCGTCACTGATCCGCCAGGGCTATAGCTCCTTCAAGGTCTACATGACCTATGACGACCTCAAGCTGTCGGACCGCGAGATGCTGTCCGTGCTCGACGTGGCGCGGCAAAACAATGCGCTGGTGATGGTGCACGCCGAGAATGCCGACTGCATCTCGTGGCTGACCGACAAGCTCGTGGGACAAGGCCGCATCGCGCCGCGCTTCCACGCGCTGGCGCGCCCCGATGCCGTCGAACGCGAGGCCACGCATCGCGCCATCACGTTCGCGGAACTGGTGGACGTGCCGATCCTGATCGTGCACGTCTCCGGCAAGGAAGCCATCGAGCAGATCCGCTGGGCGCAGGGTCGTGGCATGAAGATACTGGCGGAGACCTGCCCGCAGTACCTGTACCTGACCGCCGAGGACATGGGCATGGGCGGCGACGACGGCTACGAAGGCGCGAAGTGCGTTTGCAGCCCGCCGCCACGCGACCCGGAGAACCAGGCCGCCGTCTGGCGCGCGCTGACCAATGGTGTGTTCAGCGTGTTCTCGTCGGACCATGCGCCGTTCAACTACGACGATCCGGAAGGCAAGAAGCTGGGTGGCACGGCACAGCCGTTCGACCACATCCCCAATGGCGTGCCGGGAATCGAAACCCGCCTGCCGTTGCTGTTCGACGGCGTGGCGCGCGGCAAGCTCTCGCTGCACCAGTTCGTGGAACTCACGTCGTACCGCCCCGCCAAGATCTACGGACTCTACCCGCGCAAGGGCACGATTGCTGTCGGCGCCGATGCGGACATCGTGCTCTGGGACCCCACGCGCAAGGTGCGCATCGCCAACGCCAACCTGCACCACGCGGTGGACTACACGCCGTATGAAGGCATCGAGGTCACCGGCTGGCCGATGACTACCTTCTCGCGCGGCGAACTGATCGTGCGCAATGGCGAGTACCTGGAGCCTGCGGCCGGCCGCGGCAAGTTCCTCGAAGCTGGACAACCCGAGATCTGATTCGCCATGAACCTGCTCATCGTCAACCCGAATATCAGTGAGTCGGTCACCGACCTGATTCACGCCGAAGCCCAGCGCACTGCGTCGCCGGACACCCGCATCACGATGGCAACCGCCCCGTTCGGCGTGGCCTATATCGAAACGCGCTTTGAAGCACTGGTGGGTGGCTATGCCACCGCCTGCGCCGCCGCCGAGCACGCGGGCCAGTTCGACGGTCTGATCGTGGCCGCGTTTGGCGACCCCGGCCTGGCCGGTCTGAAGGAGTTGTTCGACGTGCCCGTGGTAGGCATGACGGAAGCCGCGCTGACCAGCGCCTGCCTGTTGGGGCAGCGTTTCTCCATCATCGCGATTTCACACCGCATTCAGGCGTGGTATCGCGAATGCGTGGCGGCCAATGGCCTGGGCGACCGGCTGGCCAGCATCCGCTCATTGCAGGAACCGCTGCGCGATATTGGCAGCGTGCAGGAAGACCACTCGGCACGTCTGGAAGAACTCGCGCTGCAAGCTGTGCGCGAGGACGGCGCTGACGTGATCATCGTGGCCGGCGCGCCGCTGGCCGGACTGGCCCGCTCGCTCAAGGGCCGTATTCCGGTACCGGTGGTGGACGGCGTCAGCAGCGCCGTGCGGCATTGCGAATCGCTGGTGGCGCTGCAAGCCGGCAGCGCGCGAGAGGGCAGCTTTGCGCGCCCACCGCGCAAACCCAACGCGGGGCTGCCGCCTGCGTTGACGCGCCTGCTCGATTAAGCCGCCGCTCGCGGGAAGGGGGAAGGGGGAAGCGGCACCCGCCGCTCACCCCAGCGAATCGCTGGTCCGGCCTAGTCGGAATCGGTGAATTTGCGCAGCAGCCGCAGGAACTCGCAGAACTCCTCCGTGGAGAAATCGCGCAGCCGGTGGTTGAGCACTTCGGGCGCGATCTCGGGAATGCGGGCCGCCACTTCCCTGCCCTTGTCCGTCAGGAGCAGATGAATCACCCGCCGGTCCTCGATGCTGCGCTGGCGCTGTAGCAGTCCCCGGCTCTCGAGCTTGTCGAGCATCCGCGTCATCAGGCCGGTATCGATCCCAAGCACCTTGCTGATCTCGAACGGCGTGGTGGCCACGCCGCGCGTCAGCGACAGCAGGATACCCATCTGCTGGCCCGTGATGTCGAGTGGCCGCAGTGCGGCATCCATCTCCATCAACAGGATGTTGCGTGCCCGGTTGAGATGGAATCCGATGCTTTGCGTGAGGTGGAAGTTTTCGGAGGAGTAGTGTTTCACGGCTTCGCGGCACCTTGACCCGTTCGTGAAACGCCAATGTATCTGATGCGCCAGGTCGAGAAAAGCCTTTTGGCGGGTACCGGCCTCATCCATTGCCTGGAAGCAGAAATCGGGCAGAGCTGGCGGGATTGCCCTGGCAGCCCTGTCTTCCCCTGTCTCTCAAGAGTCACCGCACTATCCGGCGAGCCTGCGCCCGGCAGGCCCACCGACGCTCAAACGGTCTTCGACAGCTTCTCCACCACGCCAGCCACCTGCTTCGCGACAGCGTCGCCCACGCGCCTGGCCTCCGCCGAGATGCTGTCGCGCATCATCTCCGTCGCCCCATGCACACCCGCACCAGTCGCGGCGGCGGTCGTCAGCGCGCCAGCGGCGGCTCCGATGCCTGCGGTCTCCGCAATTCCGGGCATATGGCCACTGTTGGCGCTGGTCTGGAACAACTCGACCGGCACCGGCGTGCCGTGCGCGGGTTGATAGAACACCTGCACCGACGCCGACACATCGCTCTTGCCCGCGCCAAGGCCGATCAGCATCCGGCGACGCGACTTGCCTTCGTCGATCTTGTCAAAGCGGCCCTCGACGATCAGCGCGTTGGCATCAGTCGGCACCGGGCCGTCGATACGCTCGGCATGCAAGCCCTTGGCCCGCAGATCGCTCACGATTTCGTCGGCTACCGCATTGCGTGCATCGAGCGCGGTCTGGTCCTGCGAGAGCGCGCCGGCATTGCCAGTCGCCATGGCCTTGACACGGTGCATCACGTTGTCATCGACACGTACCTGGTTCGCGTTCACGTCGAAGCCGCGCACGTAGATCACATCGGCCGACACGTGGGCCAGCGTGGCCGGCACGGATGCGTCGGAAATCATCGTGGTCGCGGAAGCGCAACCGGCCATCAGCATCGAGGTAGCCGCGAAAGCGGCGAGGGTCAGGCGGCTGGCGTTACGCTGGATGGATTGAAATACGGTCTGCATGTCGAAGTCCTGCTAGTGGGTCTGCTAATGGATCTATTTGGGGGCGGCGTGGTTTCGGCGCCGGCAGACCCAGTATCGGATGCGGCCATGCAACAGGCCAGGCAAGAACTATTTCATTCAATGTCATACGGGCAACGACACCACCACTTCCAGTCCACCGCCCTCGCGCGGACGGAACGCGAGTGATCCGCCGTGCAGTCGCGCGATTCGCTCGACAATGGCCAGCCCGAGCCCCGTGCCGCCCGAGTGCCCGCGCGCATTGTCGCCGCGGCTGAACGGCGCGCGCAGTTGTTCGAGCTCGGCCACGCTGATACCAATGCCACGATCGCAAACGGCAACATGTGCGGCGCCGCCTTCCTTCCATGTGCGCACCATCAGTCCCGTACGGCCATAGTTGATGGCGTTCTGCATCAGGTTCATCAACAGGCGCAACATGCTCGTCGGGCGATACGACACCGGCGGCAGATCGCCGAGATCGAGTTCGAATTCATGGCCGAGCCCGGCGAAGTCGGACGCAAGCTGGCGCACCAGCGCATTGAGGTCACCCGGCTGCGGCGCCTCGCGTTCGCCACTGCCCGCATAGTCCATGAACTGCTGGAGGATCGTGTCAATGCGATCGAGGTAGCCTTCGACCGATCCCACGAATGCATCATCCGTCCCGCGCGGCAATGCCATCGCCATCGCCAGACGCAACTTGGTCAGCGGCGTGCGGATGTCGTGCGAAATACCGGCCAGCATCAGCGCGCGCGTCTTTTCGGTCTGCTGCAGGGCTTCGGTCATGCGATTGAACGCACTGCTGACCTGCGATATCTCGGTCGGCCCATCGGTGGGCAGCGGCGCGGGCGTCTCTCCGGCGCTGACGTGCAACGCCGCGCGCGCCAGGTCCTGTAATGGCCGGTTGATATGCCGCTGGATCAGGTATCCGGTCAGCGCCGCCAGCAGCCCGAGCGCCGCGGAAAGCGCAATGGCGGCCGTGATGCCGCTGGCCTGCGCATCGGCGTTCATCGGCAAGGCCACCCACGTTGGCACCCCGGCTGCGCGAATGCGGATCCAGAGCCGCTCGTTGTCGCCCGCATCCTGCCATTGCACCGGCATATCGGGCGGCAGGGCCTTGTGCAGCTCGTCCATAAACACGTCGCGCTGCCAGGTGCGGAACGGATGAAGCACCCGCGCATCCATCACATCGTCCACTGCCGGCGCGTCCGTCTGACCGCCCAGACGCGCCACGGCCACTCTGGCTTCTTCGGGCGGCATGGCCGCCATCACGCCATCGAGCATCGACACATAGTGCGCGAACACCGTCGCGGCGCGCTCCACGCGCGGGCGTTGCGCGAAGTGCAGCAGCACCGCCAGCGAACACACCTGCGTGAACGCCACCAGCGCCACCAGCAGCGCGATGTTGCGAGCCAGCAGCGAGCGCGGCAGTCCGATCCGCATCACGCGTCCACGCCGGCTACCAGCATGTATCCCACGCCCCAAACCGTCTTGATGAAGCGCGGTTTGGACGGATCTTCCTCGACGATCTGGCGCAGCCTCAGAATCTGCACGTCGATGCTGCGATCGAGCGCATCATGATCGCGTCCGCGCGCGCGGGCCAACAGGTTCTCGCGACTGACCGGCCGGTTTGGCGACGCGCCCAGCGCCTGGAGCAGCAGCATCTGGGCAGAGTGCACTTCCACCGGCACCCCCGCACGCGTCAGCGTCTGCTTGCCGACATCGAAGCGGAACTCGCCAAAGCTCAGCATCTGGGAAGCCACGGTGGGATCGCCGGCGGCGATCTTCTGGCGGCGCAGCAACGCACGGATGCGGGCCACCAGTTCGTCGGGCAGGAACGGCTTGGCCAGATAGTCGTCCGCGCCGGTATCGAGCCCGATCACGCGATCGGCTGGATCGCCCTTGGCGGTCAGCATCAGGATGGGCATCGTCTGGCCCTCGGCGCGGAGCCTGCGGCAGACCGAGAGGCCATCCTCGGGCTCCATCATCAGATCGAGCACGAGCAGGTCGTACGGTTCGCGCTGCAGGTAGCGATTGAGCTGTTTGCCGTCCGCCACCGCGCGCACGTGAAAGCCATGCCCGGTCAGGAAGCGCTGCAGCATATTGCGCAACTCCGCCTCATCATCGAGCACGATTATCCGGTTCACCTGCTCCATGCCGCGTCTCCCATGCGTTCAGCGAGCCGACATCCGTTGGGCCATGAAAATCTCGATCTGCCGCAGCGTCACATAGCCGGCGCGCTGCTTGTCGATCTCGTCGAAATGCTTCGCCACCATCGGCATACCGGCAGCCGCCTGCGCGCGGGTCAGTTTGCCGTCATGCGTGGTGTTCGCGTTCGCGAAGCGGGCCTGCAATTGCTGCGCCGCCGCTTCGGCGTGCTCGATACGGTCGCCGCCCGCGGCACCGCCCATCGCCATCAACCGGCTCTGCGCATGCGCGCCTGCCGAAACAATACACAAGATAAGTACTGCCATCATCTTCTTCACGATCTACTCCGTGGATGCAAAAGTTGGGAAATCAATCTGGACCGGTGCGCACCGGTGCACGTCAGGCCCAGTGCGCGGGCACGTAGACGCGGCCGACCCAATGGGCCGGTACCCAGACAGCCACACGCGGCGGCGCCACATAGACTGGCAGCGGTGCCTTGGCCATGACCACGACGGCCGGAGGCGGCGGCGCGACATAGACGGGCGCGGCGGGCGGCGGGGGAGGCGGCGCCACCGGCACCGTTGCCACGACTGCCACCGGAGGCGGCGGCACATACGCCACTGGCGCGGCGCCGACCACGACCGTGCCACCGGTCGACACCACGCTGCCATGCACGACCGTCGCGCCACCGCCGGTGGTCACCACGCCGGACGACACGCGCGTGGCGCTGCCGGCGTGGGTGACGGTGCCGCCATAGCTGCCACTTACCGTTCCGGAGCGATCGCAGGTGCCGCCTGCACAGGCCGTCGATGCCGCGTGGTTGTAGGTGTTGCCATTGCCGGCCGTCACGGTGCCGGACGAGCTGTATTGGCCCGGCGCCTCGCGGGTGACGCTGCCGCTGGTGGTGGCGCTACGGCCGTTGGCGCCAGTCATGTCGCCGCTGTGCGAGCAGGTACCGCTCGCGCAACTGGTGCTGCCATCGTGCTGCACCGAACGGCCGTTCGGTCCCACCGCCGTGCCGGCGTTCGAGAACTGGCCGGGCGCGGTGCGGGTAACCGTGCCGGTGTTGGTGGCCAGGCCACCGTAGGGGCCAACCACGCCACCGGCGTGCGAGCAGCTTCCACCACCGCACGATCCGAAGTGGGCGCCGTTATAGGTGCCGCGTGGCGTATAGGCCGTACCGTGGCCGGTCCAGGCGGATGCGGACGTGCTGGCCAGCAGGAGCAGTACGCCGGTGGCGGCGATCCGGGTGCGTGAAATCATCTTGAAGTCCTTTCGATTCGGTGCGCTGCAACACGACCTGGCGTGTCGACGGGCCGAACTATAGGACGACGATCCACGGGCGTCGCCCCGGAAATCATGTCGGGAAATGTCAAGGCCAGCCGCGTGACATTGGGCGAAATAATTCCCTAATGGATTCCCGGATCGCCCGCCGCTAGAGTTGCCTCACCGACGCGGCACAACCGCGCCCCGCACTGAATCCACCGAACACACAGATTTCACCGAGGTTCACCATGGTCATCACTGGCAAGTTTGCGATGTACGTCACCGCGTTCGTCGTCACCGTCTCGCTGATCGAGGCATTCGTCCTGTGGCGCAAGCGTCGCGACGGCGTCAAACCGTTCTCCTGGAACGAGGTCTGGCTGTCTTTGGCCGACCTGGCCGGACGCAAGCTGTCGGTGCTGCTGCCGCTCTCGCTGGCCGCGCCGATTTTCTCGTTCGCCTGGGATCACCGCCTGTTCACGGTCACGCTGAACAGCGCGCTGGCTGTCTTCCTGCTCTTCGTCGGCCAGGAGTTCTGCTACTACTGGTACCACCGTGCCGCGCACCGCATCCGCTTCTTCTGGGCCACGCACGCCGTGCATCACTCCCCCAACCAGCTCACGCTGACGTCCGCATACCGGCTGGGCTGGACCGGCAAGCTCACCGGCAGCGCCGTGTTCTTCGCGCCGCTGGTCCTGCTCGGCGTGCGTCCCGAAGTGGTGCTGGCCACGCTTTCGCTCAACCTGCTCTACCAGTTCTGGCTGCATAACGACTGGATGCCCAAGCTCGGCTGGCTCGAATACGTGTTCAACACGCCGTCGGCCCACCGCGTCCATCACGCGTCGAACATCGACTACCTCGATGCCAACTTCGGTGGCGTGCTGATCATCTTCGACCGTATGTTCGGCACCTATGTGGAAGAGCGCGCCGACGAACCATGCCGCTATGGACTGGTCCATCCGTCCACCACGCACAACCCGATCGTCAACCAGTTCGAGCACTGGGTCAGCCTGGGCCGGGACATGGCCTCCGCCTCGAAGCTCTGGCACGCCGCCGCGTACCTGATCATGCCGCCGGGCTGGGCGCCCGATGGCAAGGGCACCACCACCGAGATCCTGCGCCGCCAGCAAGAGGAACTGCGGCAGGCCGGATGGCAGCGGCCGGGCGTTGCCTAGGTGCTTAAAACGCCGGGCCAGAGCACGGAATCCCTCGGAGGGCTCGCGGCCCGGTGAGCAGTGGTCGTATGATGAATGCCTTCGCCATACCCTGCCCTTACGACCATGCCGATCGGGTTCCTGCGCAGTCTGACCGCCCGTCACCGTAACCCGGTCTCCAATCGCCGCCTGGCGCGCGTATTGTGTTTCGTGGCCGGCGCGGCCAACGCGGGCGGTTTTCTTGCAGTGCAGCAATACACGTCCCACATGTCCGGCATCGTCTCCGCCATTGCGGACGACCTGGTGCTGCAGCGATACGGGCTGGTGGTGCACGGCATCGGCGCACTGGCGTCGTTCCTGGCCGGGGCGGGCACCACGGCGATCCTGGTCAACTGGGCGAGAAGAGCCCGCCTGCGCAGCGAATACGCGATTCCGTTACTGGTCGAAGCCACCCTGCTGCTCTGCTTCGGGCTGCTGGGCAGCCATCTCAACGACATGGACTGGCTGTTCGTGCCGGCCACCGTGATGCTGCTTTGCTTCATGATGGGCCTGCAGAACGCCCTGATCACCAAACTCTCCAACGCCGAGATCCGTACCACGCACGTGACCGGCATGGTGACTGACATCGGCATCGAACTGGGCAAGCTGTTCTACTGGAACGCCGCGGTGCGCCCCAACAGCCGGCCGGTCATGGCCGATCGCCACAAGCTGCGTCTGCTCACGGTGCTGGTCGGCATGTTCCTGGTGGGTGGCATCGTCGGCGCGCAGGCGTTCAGCACGCTCGGCTACGCCGCCACGCTGCCGCTGGCCGCGCTGCTGCTCATCGTGGCCATCATCCCGGTTGCCGACGATCTGCTGACACGATTGCTGCTGCGCGTCCACCGCGCCGATTCCGCGCGCCGCGCGCGGCGATGGGGCGCGCGGGGCAGGTAACGCCATGGGCTGGCGGTGCCCCGATCAGGCGGCATCGACGTAGTCTTCCGTATCCACCTCGTCGATCTGCGCGGGGTCCAGATAGCGCTGCGCGTACTCGCGATAGACGCCGGACGTCAGGAACAGGTCGAACAGCTCGCCATCGATGTGCTGCTGCGCTTTGAGCCGGGCCATGATGCTGATCGACTCCGAGAGCGTCTTGGCCTTCTTGTAGGGCCGATCCGCGGCGGTCAGCGCCTCGAAGATATCGGCAATCGCCATCATCCTGGCCAGCGGGCTCATCTGATTGCGCGTCAGCCCGCGTGGATAGCCGGTACCGTCCATCTTTTCGTGATGCCCGCCGGCAATCTCCGGCACATTGCGTAGATGCTTCGGGAACGGCAGGCGTGACAGCATGATCTGCGTCTGCACGATGTGGTCTTCCACCTTGTAGCGTTCTTCCTCGCTCAGCGTGCCGCGCCCGATCGTCAGATTATGTATTTCGCCGTGGTCGTAGAGATAGCGCGGCACCTTGCGCTTGAAGCCCCACGGATTGTCCGGCGGCATGACATCGCGCGCCCCGCGCTCGATGCGATGATCGTCGCGATCGGCCAGCAGTCGCTCCTGCGTCGGCAATGCGCGGGCGGGCGAACGGCACTTGCGCGCGAACTCCTCGTGCGAGACGCCGAGCCGATCGTCTAGCGTCCGCGTCCAGGTGCGGGCGGCGATCTGCCGCAGTCGGTCCTTGTCTTCCTGCGACATGGCCTCGCCGCCCTGATTGCATGCGGCGACGAAAGCAAAGTCGTTGTCGAGCCGCACGATCTCCGCATCGCGCCGCGCCTGCGCGATCGGCAACGGCTCTCCCGCGGCAATGGATTGCAGGCACTGAATCTCGGCATCGCGCTTGAGTACCTCGAAGCGCATGCGTACTTCGTGAATCCGGTCGTACAGCGTTTCCAGCTTGGTCGCCTTGTCGATCACGAATTCGGGCGTCGTCACCTTGCCGCAGTCGTGCAGCCAGGCGGCCACGTGCAGTTCCTCCCACTGCTGTTCGCTGAGCTGGAAGGACTGATAGGGGCCCTGGGTGACCTCGCACGCCGCCCGGGCCAGCATCTTGGTCAGCTCCGGCACGCGCGCGCAGTGACCACCGGTATGCGGGCTCTTGGCGTCGATCGCATCCGCCAGCAGCCGGATGAATGCATCGAACAGGTCGCGCTGGGCAGCGCTCAGTTCACGGACTTCCAGCGCGCCAGCGGACAGGCCGGCGATCGTATCGACGAAGGCAAGCTGCGCCGTCTGAAGCGGGGTGTCGCGCATCACCAGCACGACGCCCGGGCATTCGTGTCGATGATTGATCAGCGGAATTGCGGCCACGAAACAAGGCATGCCCGAAGCCAGCGGGCCAAGCTTTGCCTGAGCCGCCTCGGCAGCCGCCACGTAGCCCGTTTGCGACACACCATCACGCACCGCCGCCCCGATCAACGACAGCGCCTCCGGCAACGGCGCGGCCCCGATCTCCTGAACGATGTCACGCCCCTGCGCATCGAACGCGGCGGCGGGACGGGCGGTGTCGCCATCGATCAGATACAGCACGCCCGCCTGCCCCGCTGCGGCGTCCTGCATCTTGTGCAACAGCAGGGGCAGCAGCTTCTCGAGCTGTGATTCGGCGGTGACGGCCCGCATGATGATGAGCAACTGCTGGATGGTGTTGCGCATCTTGTCCATCGTTTCGCCCAGCCGATTGACCTCGCGCACCGGCGACCAGAAACGGAACGGCTGGTCGAAATCGAAGCGGCGGATGGCCTCGGCCTCATCGGTCAACTGACACAGCGGGCGGGCCACCGCGCGCGCGACCAGCCACATCAGCGGCAAGGACAGCAGGACGACCAGTGCGGTGGCAAATATTCCGACGCTCGCCTGCCGGGTCGCGTCCCTCAGCAATTCATCCTGCGGCGTGGCCATCACCAGGTAAAGCGTGCCAACGCCGCCGCTCATACGGCCGATACTGGTGTACCAGCCCTTGCCATCCAGCGTCGTCAGTTCGTTGCGGACGGCGGCCTCGCTGCCGCTCGCCACCTTTGCCGCAAGGCTGGACAGCACCGGCAGCCCGTAATCTTCCGGCTTGCCCAGCAGGCCCGTGCGCATGGCGTCTGGCGCCGACATCCATTCCGGGGGACTCCGGTCGATGGCGACCAGTTGCCCCTGCGCATTCAGGACGGCCAGTACCGATCCGGGTGTGGTTCTGTCTCGCGCGAGCGCCTGCCCCAGCGTGTCGAGCCGGAAGTCGCCACCGGCAACGGCACTACCGGCGCGCGTTGGCACGGCAATCGTCTCCCCGGCCTGGTAGTCGGAAAAGAACATGTACGGTTCGGTCCGAACCAGCTTGCCCGCCGCGATGGCCTCCATATACCAGGGGCGTTTCCTTGGGTCGTATCGCTTCACGAAATCTGGCGTCGGGCGCCTGGCAAGCTCGTTCAGGTCCGTGTCGAGGAAAATCAGTTGGCCAAATGCTGCCCCTGCGTCATGGTCGATGCTCTGGATCACGTAGGCCGAGCGTGCGGGCGCCTGGTATGGCCCGCGCTCGGCGTCATCGCGCACGCGGCGTACGTAGAAGAAACTGCCATCGGCATAGCCCAGGAACAGGGACTGCAGAACCGGCGATGTGCCAAGCGCATCGCGGACCAGCGCAACACGTGCCATGCGCTGCGCGAGGGTGGTGGCCTCGCCCAGTGAGCTGTGGCTGACGAGGGTGACCGCGGCCTGGGTCGGCAGCACCATGTCCTCGACTTTCTCCAGCATCTCGCGACTGATGCGCTCGTTGGCATCGGCCATCGCATGTTCCAGCGCCGACTTCGTCATCAGGTAGTTGACGCCGCAAGCCACCGCGCCAACCAGCAGCACCAGAACGGCGAACGGCGCCCAGATGTAAGCGTGGAGCGGAAAACCTCTTCGTGTTGCCGGTGGCATACAGCCCTCCGAGGGTGAGGTGCTACACGGGGTTTCGCTCAGCGCCCGTCGAATCGGTGCGCGAGCGCTTTCTTCTGGAGCGATTCCGCAATGAAGTCGATGAATACCCGCGTTTTCGGCGGCAGTAGCTTGCGGTTCGGATAGTAGAGCACGATCGGCCCATTGTCGGCATACCACCCTGGCAGGAGGCGCACCAGCGCACCGCTCTCGAGCCAGGGCGCGGCATGTGGCATCGGCAGCAGCGCAATGCCGAGGCCGCTCATGGCGGCATGGGCCATTGCCTCGGGGTCGTCGAGAATCACGCGCGTGCGCATCTCCGCCAGCGCCTGCTCGCCTATCTGATTACGCAGATTCCAATGCCGCAGACGTCCCGTCGAGGCCGACCGGCGCACGATGCCGTCGAAGCCGGCCAGATCCGACGGGTGGCGGGGCATCTCCCGGTCTTTCATGTACGCCGGCGACGCTGCCACCACCACGTAGGTCCGCGCCAGTTCCCGCGCCACCACCCCTTCTGTCAGTTCGATACCGCCGCCGATGGCCGCGTCGAAACCACCGGCAATCAGATCGACGGTGCGGTTCTCGAAATGCCAGTCCGGCACGATGCCCGGATAACGCGCCAGGAATTCGCCAAGTAACGGCACCAGGTACTCGCGGCCGAACGCCACGCCCATGCTTACGCGCAGCACCCCGGCGGGCTTGCCGTCCTCCTGCGCGGCGCTGGCAAACGCGTCGCGCAACGTCGAGAACGGATCGGATACCTGCTGCAGGAACTGCTCGCCGCCCATCGTCAGCGTCAGCCGGCGCGTGCTGCGCTGAAACAGCCGAAGCCCGAGATGGTTCTCCAGCCGCGCCACGTTCTTGCTGATTGCGGCCGGCGTCAGCCCGAGGCGACGCGCGGCAGCCGAAAAGCTGCCGGTTTCGGCACTCTGGATAAATGACTCGAGCAGGTTCAGCGCTTCCATGCGCCGAAGCTTATACCAATGGTTGAAAAAGTTGATACGGAATCATGACTACCGGTTGCAGATCGCCAAAACCATACTGCTTTCACCGTCCCAACCACACAGGAACACGATCATGAACTCCACCCCCACCTCTGCCTCCACCGCCCTCTCGAACAAGGTGGCTTTCGTCACCGGCGGATCGCGCGGCATCGGCGCCGCGGTAGTGCGCCGCCTGGCACGCGAAGGCGCCGCCGTGGCCTTCACCTACCAGAGCTCCGGCGCGGTTGCGCAAGCGTTGGCCGAATCGATCCAGGCCGCAGGCGGCCGTGCGCGTGCCTATCACGCCGACGCGGCCGATGCCGCGGCGGTCACGCGTGCGATCGACGCGGCCGCCGCCGACTTCGGCAAGATCGACATCCTCGTGAACAACGCCGGCGTGCTCTTCCTCGGTCCGGTCGACACGTTCCCGCTGGAAGACTTCGACAAGACGCTGGCCGTGAATGTACGCGCGGTATTTGTCGCCGCGAAGGCAGCGCTGGCGCACATGGGCCAGGGCGGCCGCATCATTAACATCGGCAGCACCAATGCGGATCGTATGCCGTTCCCGGGCGGCGCCGCCTACGCGATGAGCAAGTCCGCCCTGAAGGGGCTGGTGCAAGGCATGGCACGCGACCTGGGACCGAAGGGCATCACGGTCAATAACGTGCAGCCTGGCCCGGTCAACACCGACATGAACCCCGAGGACAGCGAATTCGCAGCATCGCTG
Source organism: Cupriavidus sp. SHE (assembly GCF_000812445.1). NCBI lineage: Bacteria > Pseudomonadati > Pseudomonadota > Betaproteobacteria > Burkholderiales > Burkholderiaceae > Cupriavidus > Cupriavidus sp. SHE. Next base: position 37,154 of record NZ_JWMB01000002.1, read on the forward strand.
CACGGCCTGATGGCGCTGCAACGTCATGCCCACCCCGACGAGATCGCCAGCATGGTGGCGTATCTGGCCGGCCCTGAGGCTGGATTCGTGACGGGTGCCAGCCTCAACGTGGATGGCGGATTCGCGGCTTGATTCCGCGCAGAAACGCCGCGTCTTGATGCGCGGCGCGCATAACGCTTATGAGGTGGGCGGCAACCCTGCATGTGAGACAATCGCGATCGGCTTCCAGCCGCGCTTTGCGGCGATTTTCCAGCACGTCTCCACAGCTCCCCGTCATGTCCAGCACAACCCGTTCCGCCTCCGTCGACACCGGAACCACCGACCCGTGGTCGAACCTCGACGAAGCCGGCACCGATCTCAACGTCAACGACTTCCTGACGACGATGCTGAGCCAGCTTGTCACGGCGCTGCGCAGCAACGTGACGGAGCCGTACGCGTCCCGCTTCGAGCTGACCGTGCCGGAGTGGCGCATTCTGGCGCTGCTGGCGCACGGCGAGACGATGTCATTCGCGGAACTGGTCAGGCAGTCCACCTCGGACAAGGCGCTGGTCAGCCGGACACTGCGGCTGCTGGAGGATCGCGGGCTGGTGACGCTTGAGTCGGAAGGCGGAACGCGCCGGCGCCTGACATGCCGGATTTCGCCAGAGGGGGCCACCCTCCATGCGCAGGTCATTCCGCTGGCGCGTCGCGGGCAGGCATCGGTCATCCGGATGTTGACGCCAGAGGAAAGGCGCGGACTTTACTCAGGGTTGCGCAAGCTGCACGGGCTCTGCACCACCCCGAACAAGCCGTAGGAAGACTGGGGGAAGACTTGGGCCACGCCAGACGGGCCCGAGCCGATAGAACGGACCGATAGAACGAACCGATAAAACCAAACCGCCGCCACGAGCACCTCGTCGCGGCGGTTTGGTTTTGTGGGGGATCGTCGGTTGCCGCGGCAGGCCCGACAGCCGTCCTTATCGACATTTTCGATAGATACAACCCGAAAATACCGTTGGCGCCCATATGCACTGAGGAAATATCGTTATGCAAAATTCATCTAAGAAGGTGTTTGCAGCATGGCGTCCCGACTCCTCTCCGCAAGGTCCACGCTCCCCGGGCTACTCCTCGTTCTCGCCCTGACCGTGCCCGCCACGCTGCTTGGCAAAGCTGTGCCGCTGCTGGGGGGTGCCGTATTCGGCATGTTGCTTGGCCTGCTCTGCCGAGCCTTCCTCAAGCCATCCGAGTCGTGCAAGCCCGGCATCCAGTTCGCTTCCAAGCAGTTGCTGCAGTATTCGATCGTCGGCCTGGGGTTCAGCCTGCCACTGCATGAGGTCGTCCATACCGGATTGACGTCCCTGCCTATCTCGCTCGTCACACTGACGGTTGCCTTCACCGTGGCCCTCGTGGCCGGGCACCTGCTGCGCATCCCTGAGAAGCTCAAGGTCCTGATCGGTGCCGGCACGGCCATTTGCGGCGGCTCGGCAATCGCCGCGATCACGCCCGTGCTGCAACCGGACGACCACGACATGACCTATGCGTTGTCCACGATCTTCATGTTCAACGTCGTGGCCGTGGTGATCTTCCCGATCCTGGGCAAGATGCTCGGCATGTCCGATGCGGGCTTCGGCCTGTGGGCTGGCACGGCGATCAACGACACCTCGTCGGTGGTGGCAGCCGGCTATGCCTGGAGTTCGGCCGCCGGCGAGTACGCGACGATCGTCAAGCTGACACGCGCGATGATGATCGTGCCCGTCACGCTGGTCATCGCCATGCTCTTCCAGCGCGGCCAGCCCGGCGGCTCGATGCGTCGCGTGATCCCCTGGTTCATCGTGCTCTTCGTGCTGGCTTCCGCAATCAACGAATTCCTCCCGGCTGGCGTGACGCACGTCATCCAGCAACTGGCCCCGTTCCTCGTCATCGGCGCACTGACCGGCGTGGGCCTGAGCACCGACTTCGACCGCCTGAAGCGCGCCGGTGCCCGCCCGCTGCTGCTGGGCCTGATCGTGTGGGTCAGCGTGGCGCTGAGCAGCCTGGTCATGCAGCACATGACCGGGATGCTGTGAGCCCAAGGCCACAGCGGCCAGCGTCGTTGTAATCCGCCGATACACCCGCAATACGCTGAAACGGGAAAGAACTAACAGATTGCGTGCTCATGTGGGGAAATGCTCCCCACAATCATCAACCGGAGCCGAGACACGCAACATGAATCATCCCGCCCCCAACAAGCCGCGCCACACCTTCCGCCGCCAGCCGCGTATTGCCACCTGGCTGGCGGCTGCCGCCGTGCTGGCCCTGCCAGGCGTCGCCTTCAGCCAGCAAACGGCCTCGCCCGCGGATGGCGGTGATAACGACGCGGCCATGCGCAATATCCAGAGTAACTTCGCGCGCATGACGCCGGCGCCACGCACGATCGACACCATCAATCAGGAATTGAAGCAGACCGCGACAAAATCCCATGGCGGCGGTGGCGGCGGCTTAGGTCAGCGCGGTGGCGGCAGGCATGGGCGGCAGGCGCAGCAGCAGGACAAATCTGACTCGGGGAACGGAAACACGTCAGGCACGGCGGGTAATGGCACCGCGCCCTCTGAATCGACCGGCTTGTCCAGCGGGCCCTCGGCCCAGTAGCAGTCTCGCGCCCCGGAACGCCACGCGGTCCACTGGCTCGCGTCAGGCGCGCCTTCGTCGGCGTTGGCACAAGGCGTGGCATTGGAAGCCTTCTCAATTACTCGAATCGTTCACGCAGGAATTCTATGAATCGCTGCGTCTTGGCCGGGAGCAGGCGCGTCTCGGTCATGGCGTAGACCGGTACCGGCGTTCCCTGCCATTCGGGCATCAGCCGGCGTAGCTGTCCGGTAGCGAGATCATCCGCCACAATTGCTTCGGCCATCAGCACGATGCCCATATCGAGCGCGGCCAGGCGGCGCGCCATCCCGACGCTGTTCAACGTAAAGCGGCTGCTCACCGGGATCGTGGTGGTGACTTCGCCGCGATGCAGTGTCCACGCACCTCCCCGCTGGATGCCCAGACATTCGTGATGATTCAGATCGGCGGGAGCGCGCGGCTCTCCCACACGTTCGATATATCCAGGCGAGGCATAGAGATAGGTCCGGAACGACGCCAGCTGACGCGCGATCAGTTGCGAGACTTCGGGCTCGCCCGCGCGGATGGCGACATCGAACGGCTCGCTCACCAGATCCACACGCCGGGGCGTGAGATCGAAGTCGAAGCTCAGTCCCGGGTAGCGGCCAGCAAACTCGGCAATCAGCGGCGCCAAATAGGTCACCGCGAAATCAACTGGAAATGACGCGCGGAGCACGCCCACAGGCTCCGCCAGCATGGTCCCGAGCTGTTCATGAGCCAGCCTGGCATCGCCCACGATGCGCTTGCATCGCTCGAAGTAGATCCGGCCGGCCTCCGTCAGCTCGATCTTGCGCGTCGTGCGGTGCAGCAGGCGCAACCCGATCGCCTTTTCCAAGGCGCTGATCCGGCGGGACAGCGTCGAACTCGGCATATCCAGAACGTCCGCGGCGGCGCGAAATCCCTTCGCCTTGACGACCTCCACGAACAAGGCCATGTCATTCAGTAGCTCCACGCCGATTGCTCCATCAGTGGATCAATGCATTGCAAATTAGCAGATTTATCTCGATCAGGAAGCAACCGATGATGGCGCCATGGAAGCCTGATCCGCGCGACGGCGCGCGGCAGCGCCTGACTGGCATGGCGAACCGATGCCGGCAACCTGCACTTTCAAAAGAGGTCATGCACATGAGCGCACTGTTCACCCCGGTCCGCGTCGGCCGATACACCCTGAAGAATCGTCTGGTCATGGCACCGATGACCCGTAGCCGCGCCAGCCTAGATGGCACGCCGGGCGAGCTGGCGGCCGAGTACTACGCGCAGCGCGCGAGTGTCGGTCTGATCGTGACCGAAGGGACCCAGCCTTCGGACGACGGGCAGGGGTACCTCGCCACGCCCGGTATCTACACCGAAGCCCATGTCGATGGATGGAAGAACGTCACCGCCGCCGTGCACGAGCGTGGCGGTCGGATCTTCATCCAGCTCATGCATGCGGGACGCATGTCCCACCCGGACAACACGCCGCATCACCGGCAGGGTGTGGCGCCATCCGCCATTGCCCCCGGTGTGCCGATGTTCACGCTGAAGGGTATGCAGGACATTCCGGCACCGCGCGCGCTGACCACTGATGAGGTGCGCCAGACCGTGGACGACTTCCGCTTCGCCGCCCGGCAAGCGATCGCCGCGGGCGCGGACGGCGTCGAGATCCACGGGGCCAATGGTTATCTGGTCCAGCAGTTCTTCGCGCCCAATGCCAATACCCGCACCGACAAATACGGCGGCTCGGTCGACAACCGCGCCCGCTTCGCCATTGAGGTGGCCACCGCAATCGCCGGGGAAATCGGCGCAGACCGGACGGCCATCCGACTGTCGCCGGGCACGCCGCTGTGGGGCATCGACGAAGGCGCCGAAGGTCCGGCGCTCTATCGCCACCTGGTAACAGAACTGGACAAGCTCGGCCTGGCGTACCTGCACGTCAGCCTCCAGGGCAACGAGCCACAGTTGGCCGACATCCGCGAACGCTGGCGCAGCACGCTGATCCTGAACCGGCCGGGCCGCACCCGTGAAGCTGTGGGTGCCGACGTGGCATCCGGGCTTGCCGATCTGGAAGCCTATGGACAAATGGTGCTGGCCAACCCGGACTTCGTCACCCGCCTGAAGCTCGGCGCGCCGATGAACGATGCCATTCCCAATGCGTTCTTTGGTGGCGACGGGCGTGGGTATATCGACTACCCGGCCCTGGCCCTGGCCCTGACCGATACCGTGACGTCCTGAGGCACTGGCACTTGCCGCCGCGCCGTCGCCGAGACTGGCGAGGCGGCAATCCCGGTCAACTCGCTATCAACTCGCTATCAACTCGCTATCAAATCGGCGTCACGGCAAGCCAAAGCGGCTGATCCGGCCGTAACGTCACGTTCAACAGCGGCCGCGGATGTGCTGCGCCTTCCGGCACCGACAGCTTGTACCGCTGCAGCAGCATCGCGGCGATGACCGTCATCTCGGCAGTTGCCAGGTGCTGCCCCTGGCAAACCCGCGGGCCAGTGCCAAATGGCATGTAGGCGCCGCGCGGGGCCTGCGGCGAACTTGTCGAGAAGCGATCGGGCTGAAAGCGCTCCGGCACCGGGAACAAGCGCGGATCGTGGTGCATCAACTGCAAGGGCAGCATGAACAGCGTGCGCGCCGGTAGGCGCCACGGGCCCAAGGTGATGGGGCGGACTGCGCGACGGCTGATGAGCAACGGGGCCACCGGGTAGAGACGCATCGACTCCGTGATCGTCTGCACCACCTGACGCAGCGCCTGGCGACTATCCGCCGTCGGCGCCTGGCCGCGCAGGACATGCGTGACCTCGGCGCGTGCGGCGTCCTGCGCGGACGGGTTCGATGCCATGCACCAGGCCCACCAAGTCAGCGTCGCCGCGGTGGTCTCGTGTCCGGCGAGAAACGTCGTCATGCATTCGTCGCGCACCGCTTGTAGCGGCCATGCCGTCGCGTCATCCCGATGCAGGCACAGCAGGCGCGAAAGCAGGTCGTCCGGCCAGGTATCCGTGCGCATCCGCAGACGCGCCCGCAGATGTCGCTCGATCAGGCCCCGCAACGTGTGGAGTGCCTGCCGACTTGCGCGCTTCCATGGCACCCAGTCGGGCAGGCTCGCCGGCCAGTAAAAATCGGCGTTGGCCGCCTCGCTGATCGCGCGCACGGCGCATTCCGCAATGCGCGCGTCCTCACCGATCTCATCCGAGAACATCATCCGGACGATCACATCCATGGTCAGCGACGTCAGCGCGCTTTCCACGGGCCAGTCCGCCACTCGCGTGGGCCATGTGGCGAGCCCCTTGTCGACGACCTCCACGATGCCCGGAACGAAACCATGCACGGCCTTCGGCATGAAGCCCGGCTGCAACGCCTGCCGCTTGCGCGACCATGCGTCACCCTCTGCGGTCAGCACGCTATGTCCATGCACGCGGGAGAACACGCGCGTGCCACGTTCCCAGCGGATCAACGAGTCGTGATGGGTCACCAGAAGTTCGCGGACGAGCTGCGGGTCGGTGACGACGACCGCATGTTCCGGCCACATCCGCAGATGCACGACGTCGCCATACGTCTGCTGCCATTCGCCGAGCGTGCCGAGCAGATCGCGCGACATTCTCCGCAGCAGGTGCCAGCCAGTCAGGCCGGCCGCAGGCCCGGGCGGCCAGGTACCGAATGGATGCAGCGGTGGCGAGCCGGGCGGCGTCGGTGACTTGGCCGTCTGGAACGGGCATTGGGCTTGGGATTCGGTGGTCATGTGCAGATTCCACACGCTCCCACGCGGACTGTCTTGAATCGAAACGACATCGACAGCCACGCCGCGCCTGCCTATACTCGCCGCTCATGTCCTCCGGGCCCCTTTCGACGCCGATCCAATGCCCAGACCCGGCCGCGCGTGCACCACTTGCATCGCACGGCGGGCGGACCCCTCATGCGCGGCTCTATCCGGCCCCGCCATCGCTGCACGGCGCCATTGCAGCGATCGTGTGCCGGGACACGCGCGGCTTTCCGCTGACCGACGCGCAGCGCCTGACCCACGTTCCCGCATCGCCGCTCGTTTGCCTGTCCTGGTTTCCCGATCTGGGCACCGGTCTGGTGGAACGGTCATCAAACGGCCCCCTGTGGCGTCCCATCGGGGCCACGGTTACCGTTTCCGGCAGCCAGTCGTCACCACTCACGAGCTGGGCGCCGACCACCGGACGCGGTGGCATGGTGTGCTTTACCGCGGATGTGGCCAAGGCATTGTTCGATCTGGATCTGACAGCAATTCACGACCGCTTTCGATGCGCGCGCGAAGTGCTTGGCGATGGCTGGCGGCCACTCATCGAATCCCTGAGCGATGCCGAGAGCGACGCGGAAACACTGGCGGCGCTCGAGCAACATCTCGCTCCGCGATGGCATGCGCTTCGGCATCGGTCGTCCCCACTCGCGTCTCTGCGCCAGACCGGGCGGCGCTGGGTGGAAAGCCTGGCCTGGCAGGCCCGCGAATGGCAGCGGACAAGCAGCCCGCGTCAGGTGGAACGTCGCATCAAGGCCTATAGCGGCCGGTCCTTGCGCGAGTGGCAAGCGATCGTCCGAACCGAGGGCGCATTCTTCACGGCCCGCGATCGTTACGAAGCCGGCCAACCCTTCGACTGGCCCGGGCTGGCGTTGGAGGAAGGCTTCGCGGACCAGGCCCATCTGGTCCGCACGACGAAACGCATTACCGGCTTTTCTCCAACCGAGTTCACGCAGCGCTTCGTCGAGGATGAGTCGTTCTGGCTGTACCGGTTGTGGGTCTGAACGGACCGCACATAAAAAGTACGCGTAGCGACACTCGAACCGGGGGGCTGGCGACGCTCACCCGCCTGCTGTAGAGGTCTCTACAGCGTTGCAACGGTCATGACGGCTACCTATGCTGCCTTCATGACACCCGCCCTCAATGCACCCAACTCCACACCCAACGCCTGGCTTCTGCTGATAGTCAGCCTTCCCACGTCCAGCGCGACGGCACGCATGCGCATCTGGCGCGCCGTCAGGACGCTGGGGTGCGCCGCATTGCGCGACGGCGCCTATCTGTTGCCGGCACACGCCGAGCAGGCCATGCAGTTGCGCATCCTCGCCGACGACGCCTTGCAGGAAGAAGGCCAGGCCTGGCTGCTTCGCGTTCAGGCTGGCGATGCGGCTGAAGACAGCGCCTACCGGGCGCTGTTCGATCGCACGCCCGACTACACCCGCTGGCTCGCCGAGTTGTCCGAGGCGCGCAAGACGCTGCCCGATCTCGTCGCTGCGGAACGGAGTCGCTTGCAGCGTCGTCACGCCCGTGCTTACGACACCATCCGCAAGATCGACTTCTTTCCGAATGAAGCAACCGTTCGCGCGGACGCGCAATGGCGCGACTTTGCCGCGGCGATCGAAGCCACGCAGTCTCCCGGCGAACCTCACGCCGCAGCCGGTGGCATTCCGCGCCGAGATCCGTCCCAGTATCAAGGCCGGCTGTGGGCGACGCGCCGGAATCTGTGGGTCGATCGCGTCGCCAGTGCCTGGCTGATCCGGCGCTTCATCGATCCGCACGCGGGGTTCCTCTGGCTCGCCAATCCGGCCGACTGCCCGGCCGATGCACTGGGATTCGACTTCGACGGCGCGACCTTTACCCACGTTGGCACGCGCGTGTCGTTCGAAGTGCTGCTGGCCAGCTTCGGGCTCGACGACAACCCCGGACTGGTCCGGCTCGGCGCAATGGTCCATGCGTTGGACGTAGGTGGATCGACCGTCCCCGAGGCCAGCGGCTTCGAAGCCATCCTGGCTGGCGCGCGCAAGAGACTGGCCGATGACGATGCGCTGTTGACGGAGGTCGGCACGGTGCTCGATTCCCTCCATGCCCATTTCTCCGGCAACCGGAAACCATAAGATTCCGCAGGTGCCCCAGATGAACGCTCCCCACGACCGCCCCGCCTATACGCTGCGGCAACTGGTGATGTATTTCGTGCGGCTCGGCACGCTTGGATTTGGCGGCCCTGTCGCACTGGCCGGCCATATGCGGCGCGATCTCGTGGAGGCCCGCCAGTGGATCACGGACGGTGACTACAAAGAGGGGCTGGCGCTCGCGCAACTGGCGCCGGGACCATTGGCGGCGCAGCTGGCGATCTACCTCGGCTACGTGCACTACCGCATCCTGGGCGCCACACTGGTCGGCATCGCCTTCGTGCTGCCGTCGTTCCTGATGGTGGTAGCACTCGGCTGGGCCTACGTCCGCTTTGGCGGGCTGACGTGGATGCAATCCGTGTTCTACGGCGTGGGCGCTGCTGTCATCGGCATCATCGCGATCAGCGCATACAAGCTCACAACCCGAAGCGTCGGCAAGGACAAGCTGCTCTGGGCCATCTACCTGTTGCTGTGTGCCGTGACGGTGATCACCGAGTCGGAGGTCGCGTGGTTGTTCCTCGCGTCGGGCGTGCTCGTCTGGCTCTGGCGCGCGCCGCCAAAGTGGCTGGGGCATGGCCGGGCCAATGCGATCGCCGCGATCCCGGCGCCTGCCGCCAGCGCCCTGCTGGGCACGATCGACTGGCCGCTGTTGTCGCAGATTGGCCTGTTTTTCGCCAAGGCCGGCGCGTTCGTATTCGGCTCGGGGCTCGCCATCGTCCCGTTCCTCTATGGCGGCGTGGTCACCGAGTACCACTGGCTCAACGAGAAGCAGTTCGTCGATGCGGTGGCCGTGGCCATGATCACGCCGGGCCCGGTCGTCATCACCGTCGGCTTCATCGGCTATCTGGTAGCGGGCCTGCCCGGCGCCTGCATGGCGGCGGCAGGCACCTTTCTGCCGTGCTACCTCTTCACCATCCTGCCTGCGCCTTACTTCAAGAAGTACGGCAAGTTGCCTGCGATCCTCGCATTTGTGGACGGCGTCACGGCCGCCGCCGTGGGCGCGATATCCGGCGCAGTCATCGTGCTGGCCAGGCGCTCGATCGTCGATGTACCGACGGTGCTGCTGGCAGTCGTCACCGTCGCGCTGCTCCTCAGGTTCAGGAAGCTGCCGGAACCAGCCATCGTGGCGGGTGCGGCGGCCCTTGGCCTGCTGATCTACCCGTTACTTCATCACTGACAAGGAGACCGCTATGCAATGGATCACGCGCGAGCACCCCAAGATCGACCGGATCGCTTGTCCCTGGCTGATTGCCCGCTTTATCGACGAGACGCCGGAGTTTCTCTATGTGCCACCCGGCGATGTCACGCGCATCGCCAATGAATCGGGCGCCATCCCGTACGACATTCCCGGCGTGGAACTCACACACGTCGGCGAGCGCTGCAGCTTCGATGCGTTCCTGGACAAGTACCACCTTGGCGATGACGCGGCCTTGCAGCAACTGGCCGGCATCGTACGTGGCGCGGACACGTCGCGGCTGGACCTCACGCCGCAATCCAGCGGGCTCTACGCCATCTCGCTGGGACTGTCGCGCATGTTCAATGACGACCTCGAGATGCTCGAACACGGCATGGTGATGTACGACGCGCTCTACGCCTGGTGCGGCCACTGCCAGACAGAGACGCACAATTGGCCCCCGAAGGTGGGTTGAAGGCACGACCGACCGAGGCTGCCAGATCTTTTTCCACGGACAAGCCCCCGCTTGCTTCACCACGTCGATATCCCCGGCTTCCAGGTCTTGTCGAAGAACGGCTGCCGCGTGCCGTGCGGAAACCCGCCGCTCCCAGCCAAGATCAGGGCGGCAGTAACGCAACCCGCGCGGCAGCCAGCACCTCGCGGCTCAACCCGTCGAGCAAGCCTGACGCCGCGCGTGCGTATTGCCAGTGAAGGGGGACATCGAGCGGCGCCCCTGGCACCAGTTCGACCAGCGTGCCATTCGCCAGATACGGCGCGACGAGCGCCTGTGGATGCAGGCCCCAACCCATGCCGGCCAAGGCCGCCGTTACAAACGCCTGCGACGACGGCAACGTATGTCGGGGCAGTTCCACATGCCGATGGCACAAGCGCCGCGCCCACCGCACCTGCAACTCGTCCTTGGTGTTGAACACGAGGCTGGGCGCCTCGGCCAGGGTGCCTGCGCCAACGCCATCGGCAAAGTAGCGTTGCATGAACGCCGGACTGGCCGCCGCCAGATAGCGCATGGCGCCGAGCGGACGGCTGTTGCATCCTGCCGCAGGGCGACCGGTGCCCGTCACGGCGGCCAGCACTGCGCCGCTGCGTAGCCACTCGGTGGTGTGGTCCTGATCGTCCACGGCCACTTCCATCAATACGGGATGCGCCGCGGCGAACGTGGCAATGGCGGGTGCTGCCCAGGTGGCCAGGCTATCGGCATTCACCGCCACGGGCAACGCTACCCGTGTCACGCCCTCGGGCGCCAGCGCCGGCAGCGCCCCCTGAAGTTCCTGCTCAAGCAAACGCACCCGGTCCACGTGCTGGCACAACCGCCGTCCGGTCTCGGTCGCCCGACAAGGCTGGTCACGCACCACCAGCGCGCAGCCCACGCGCTCTTCCAGCAAGCGGATGCGCTGTGAAATCGCCGATGGCGTCACGTTGAGCGCGCGAGCCGCACGCTCGAAGCTGCCCTCGCGAATCACAGCAGCCAGTGCGGAAAGCGCGGCGTAGTCCAGCATCGATTTAGCTCAATTTAATTAGATGAAGAAAAGATAGTTTGTCTTCATCCTGAAAGACAGGCAAGCTCCCTCGGATGATCACCGCCCTCCCCGCCCCATCTCCCGCTTTTTCCGTTTCGCTGCAAGGCATGGCCTTGAGCTTCGGACTGATCGTCGCCATCGGCGCGCAGAATGCCTTCGTCCTGCGCCAAGGGTTGCGACGCGAGCACGTGGGCAGCGTGGTGCTGTTCTGCGCATTGGCGGACGCCTTGTTAATCACGGCAGGCGTGATGGGCATGGCCCAGGCCCTTGGCGAAAGCCCCGGCCTTGCCCGCGCGTTAGCGGCAGCCGGCGCCATCTTCCTGGCGATATATGGGTGGCGGGCCCTGCGGCGCGCCCGGGAATCGCACCAGCTAAGCACCCGCACCAGCGGCCAAGGCCTCGGCCGAAGCGCCGCCCTGGCTCAGGCGGCAGCCTTCACGCTGCTCAACCCGCACGTCTATCTGGATACGGTGCTGCTGGTAGGCAGCATCGGCGCCCAGCAACCGGCGGCACTACGCGGATGGTTCGTGGCAGGCGCAAGCGCCGCAAGCGTGCTCTGGTTCGGACTGCTGGGATTCGGCGCCCGCTGGCTGGCGCCGTGGTTCGCCCGCCCCAAAGCCTGGCAGGCGCTGGATGCCCTGGTTGGGATAACGATGCTGGCGTTGTCGTTGATGCTGGTGTGGCGCGTGGTTGGCAGTTTCTGACTTTGAAGCCAATGTAAGGCTGGCTGCCCAACAGGGGGCTACCCCACACAACACAACGCAACCCCGCCAACGGGGGAGCTTGCGCCGCACAGGCAGTGCCTCTATCGTCGCATCACGCGCGCCGTGGCTCCGTCACCGGGAATGCCACTCGAGATGACGCGAAACTTGAATCCGTTTCGGGAAGAACGATGGAGCAATCGCAACGCTGGCGGCAAAGGGCCACCCATGCCCGCCCGATAGGCGCCTTCTACGTGCGCCAGTTTGGCGCCGCGCTGTTCATGCGGCTGATCTTGTGGGCGATCTTTGGTGGCCTGGCTGCGCTGCTGCTGGTCAGCATGCGCGGAAACACCGGCTCCGTTTTGATGAGCCTAGTGTTGCTAGGCATCCTGATCCTCTTTGAATGGGGATGGGGACGCCACGCACCGCTCGGCAAACCATTGCTGACCATCGATGCCAACGGCATCGGTTCCACGGCATTCCCGCGCAAGCGCCGCCATCTGCGCTGGCGAGACATCGCTGGTGCGGCGATACGCGACGTGCGGGGCGCCGGCGAGACCCTTGTCATCGAAACGGTCGAAACGAAGCCCGGCGGCCGCCGGAAGGCGCGTCGCGCCTTTCAGGTGCGACTGGCCATGCTGCGCAAGCCGGATCAGCAACTCGTTCAGGCACTGGTGGCGCACCACATGCGCGTGGCCGGCATCGCGCCGTCCGCCGACGTTGTTGCCGAGCGGGCCTTCGTGGCGCAAATGCAGGCGCTGCCCCGCACTTGGGGCCTGTACAGCGTGATCGCGGTGAACGTGCTCATCTGGCTCATCATGCTTTCGCGTGGCGCCGCGCTGGATGGCGCCGCGCCGCCGATGCTCATGGCCTGGGGCGGCAACCTTGGCGCGCTGACGCAGGACGGTCAGTGGTGGCGGCTGCTGACGGCCACCTTCCTTCACGGCAGCCTCAAGCATCTGGCCGCCAATATGGTGGTGCTCTACTTGCTCGGCACGCATGTGGAACGATTCTTTGGCACGCGCAGCTTCCTGCTGATCTACGTTGGCGCCGGCTTGCTCGGCAGCGCGTTGAGCCTTTATTTCGCGGCCCAGACATCGGTGTCCGTCGGCGCCTCGGGAGCGGTGTTCGGCATCGGCGGCGCGCTGCTTGTCGCGACACTGCTGCATCGCCGCGAACTGCCGCAGAACATTCGCAATCGACTCGTCAGCGATGCCGTGATCATGATCGGCTACTCGCTCGCACAGGGCTTCCTGTCGACGCGTGTGGATAACGCCGCGCATGTGGGTGGCTTGATCGGCGGCGTGCTGCTGGCGTTGTGCCTGCCCGTCCGGCTGTCTCCGGAGACTTACCGAAAAAAACTGCGGCGTGGCACGCTGATGGCCACCATGACGGCCATTGTTGCGGTGGTCGGTGTGGCCGCGTTCGCGCCGCCCGCACCGCTGACCCTGCGAGCCCAGTTGGCCGGTTCCCGACAATTCGAAGTGGCCGCCGATCGCTTCATGACCGCGCTTCGGGCGACGCAAGACGATGTCGAGGCCATGAAGGCCGGCAGGATGCCCGAGCGCGAGGTCGACGCGCGCACCCGAACCATCCACGCGCCCGCCTTCGAGCAGGCGCTGTCCGGTCTGGTGCGCGTCTCGCTGCCGCCCGGCGATTCGCGCGCGCCCTTGCTGCAGGACATGACCCTGCTGGCGGATGCCATGCACGAGTACCTGCGCATGGATTCCGTCTGGGACGCCAGCGCCAACAGATACGTCCCCGCCGATGCCACGCGCGGCGACGCATTGAATGCCGATATTGAGCGGCTGACGCAACGGATCAACACGCGCCTGGCGGAGAAGCACAAGAAATAGGCATTCACTAGGCAGTCATTGGGCAGTCATCGCACGACGCCGGGCGGGCCGGACTCGTACTGTAAAGTACGGCCTATCTCCGATCCGCCTGGGCCCACGCCACTCCCTATGAACACCAACACCCCCAAAGTGGAGGCCACGCCTCCGCTGCGTCTCACCAGTTTTTCCCACGGGGGCGGTTGCGGCTGCAAGATCGCGCCCGGCGTCCTGTCCCAGATCCTGCGCTCCAGCGCAGCGTTGCCGGTCCCCAAGGAACTGCTGGTCGGGATCGAAACGTCCGACGATGCCGCGGTCTATCAGCTCAACGAAACGCAGGCGCTGATCGCCACCACCGATTTTTTCATGCCGATCGTCGACGATCCGTTCGACTTCGGCCGCATTGCCGCCACCAACGCCATCAGCGACATCTATGCGATGGGCGGACGTCCGATCATGGCGCTCGCACTGGTCGCGATGCCGGTCAACCAGTTGCCGCTCGAAGTGATCGGCCGGGTGATGGAGGGCGGTCAAAGCGTTTGCCAGGCGGCTGGCATCCCCATTGCCGGTGGCCATACGATCGACTCGGTCGAACCCATCTATGGCCTGGTGGTGATGGGGCTGGCGCATCCGAAGAAGATCCGACGCAACCGCGACGCACGCGCCGGTGACGTGCTGGTGCTCGGCAAGCCGCTCGGCGTAGGCGTGATGTCCGCCGCGCTGAAGAAGGAAAAGCTCGATGATGCCGGATACGCGCGGCTGATCGACACCACCACAAAGTTGAATACGCCCGGCATCACCCTGGCCGAACTCGACGATGTCCATGCGATCACCGATGTCACCGGCTTCGGCATCGCGGGCCATACGCTGGAGCTTGCGCGCGGCGCCGGCTTGCGCGCGGTGCTGGAATGGCCTCGCATTCCCTTGCTGCCGAATGTGATGTCACTGGCGGAACAGGGCTTCATCACCGGTGCATCGCGCCGCAACTGGGAAGGCTATGGCAGCGAAGTCGAACTCGCCGCAGGCCTGCCCGAGCTTGCCCAACCGCTGGTCACCGACCCTCAGACCAGTGGCGGCCTGCTGATCAGTTGCGCGCCAGACGCTGTGGACAAGGTACTGGCCGTCTTCCGCGAGCAGGGCTTCACGGAAGCCACCGTGGTGGGCCGCATGGAAGCCGGTGAACCCGGGCTGACGGTCACCCCATGAAACCTGTCGTAAGAGTCGAAGACCGCCACGCGTTCGACACGATCATCGACGCCCGCTCACCGGCGGAGTTCGAGATCGACCATATTCCCGGCGCCATCAACTGCCCGGTTCTCGATAACGAGGAGCGCCGCATCGTCGGCACGCTGTACAAGCAGGTCGGCGCATTCGAGGCACGGCGTGTCGGCGGTGCGATGGTGGCAGCCAACCTCGCCCGCCATTTGCGCGAGCAGTTCGCCGATCGTCCGTCTGGCTGGCGGCCGCTGGTGTATTGCTGGCGCGGCGGGCTGCGCAGCGGCTCGATGACGACGTGGATGCGCATGGTGGGCTGGGATGCCCAGCAGCTTGCCGGCGGCTACAAGGCCTGGCGCCGTCACGTTATCGATGTGCTCGACACGCAGGCCGCGCGCCTTCCGCTGGTCGTGATCTGCGGCGCCACAGGCAGCGGCAAGACGCGCGTGCTCCATGCGCTGGCCGCGCAAGGCGAACAGGTGCTCGATCTCGAAGGGCTGGCCCGGCACAAGGGATCGCTGCTCGGCGCATTGCCGGACATCGCCCAGCCTTCGCAGACCGCATTCGAGACCGCGCTGGCGGATGTGATCGAGCGCGTCGATCTGGCCCGGCCGCTTTATGTGGAAGGTGAAAGCGCGCGCATTGGCAAGCTCAATCTGCCAGTGGCGCTGGTTGCCCACATGCGCGACAGCGCCTGCGTGGAGATCGACGCATCGCCAGAGACACGACTCGTGTTCCTGCTGCATGACTATGCATATCTTGGCGATCGGCCCGCCTGGCTTGCCGATCAGCTTGGGCGGCTGAAGGAACTGCACGGCAAGACCACGATCGCCGCGTGGCAGGAGATGGCGACCACAGGAAACCTGCGCCAACTGTTCGGCGAACTGGCGACCGAGCACTACGACCCTTCCTACGCGCGCTCGCAACGTAAGCATTTCCACAAATGGGAGGCACGGCGCGTGGTGCACGCGGACAGCCTCTCCGCGCAGGGCATCGAGTCGTTGGCCACGTCGATCGCGCAAACGGTCGCGGAGCAGCAACCCGCCTGAGTCCGGTCGCTACGCGTCTCATACGGACGGGTAGCGTCGACATGCGGAATTCGCGCTTAGTGACGCGGGCGGGATTGGTTACTCTGAACGGCCCAGAGCAACCCTCGCCGATAGGCGCAGAAGCCCGTACCGTGACTACAGAAGCTGCACTTCAAATCGTCGCACCTGCAGGTGCGACAAAATCAAACCACCCGCATCCCGCGCCGGCCGGCAACGCATTACCGCCGGCCGCGGATGTCGCCATCCTGCGTCAGCGCGCGCAAGCGCTACTACCCCGGATTGCCGAAGGCGCGGCAAGCCGCGAGCTCCAGCGCGATCTGCCCTACGCTTTCGCGCGAGAGGTCGCCAACGCCGGCCTGCTGACGTTCCGCATTCCCAAGGTCTACGGCGGGCCGGGTGGCACGTTGCGCGATGCCATCCGCTTCGTGATCGAACTCGCGGCCGTGGACTCCAATCTCGCACAGGCGCTGCGTCCCAACTTCGGCCTGGTGGAAGGTCTGCTGGCCGCGCACGACAACGAAGCCGATCGCAAGCGCTGGTTCGGCCGTCTACTGGCCGGGCATATCATCGGCAACGGCGGCGTGGAGCGCGGCGGCAAGCAGGGCGCCATTCAGGCCACCATCGTGCGCCATGGCGACCACTATCTCGTCAATGGCACCAAGTACTACAGCACCGGTGGGCTCTATGCGGACTGGGTCAGCTCGATCGCGCTGGACGAAGCCGGCAAGGAAACGCACTTCACCGTGCCGCGCGAACGCGCGGGCATGGAACTGGTGGACGACTTCGATACGATCGGTCAGCGGCTGACGGCCAGCGGTACCACGCGCTTCACGAACATGCGCGTGGAGACAGACGAGGTACGCGGCAGCTTTCTGCCGCGTGATCGCCGCAACCCGGTTTCGCCGGTATTCCAGCTATTCCTTGCCGCCACCGAGGCGGGCATCGCACGCAATGCGCTCAACGATGCGGTCTGGTTCGCGCGCAACAAGGCCCGTCCGATCAAGCACAGTTCGGCCGAGCGCTCGGTGGATGACCCCTACGTGCAAGAGACCATTGGCCAGATCTCTGCCGAGGTCTTTGCCGCCGAAGCCGCGACGCTACGTGCGGCCGATACCATCGACGCCGCCTGGGCCGACAACCTGAGCAATGCATCGCTGACGCAGGCATCGATCGACGTTGCCCAGGCGCAGGTCTTCACCGTTGCAGCCGCGCTCAAGGCTTCGGAGCTGGCCCTTGATGTTGGCGGGGCTTCCTCGTGCGACCGCCAGTACAACCTGGACCGTCACTGGCGCAACGCCAGGACCGTGGCGAATCACAATCCCCGCCAATGGAAGGCAGCGGCGGTGGGCGCCTGGCTGCTCAAAGATGAGCCGCCGCCCACGACCGGCCTGTTCTGATCTTCTCCGATCGCGAATGGAAGTCGCCACGTTTTCACGTGGGGACTTCCATTACCCGCTACCTGCGATGGTCGAACTGACGGGCCAGCCGCTCTCCGCTGAACTGCACCAGCGTGACCAGCGCCACCAGGATCACGATCACATTGAACATCACCGCTGTTTCATACCGTTCGTAGCCATAGCGGATGGCAAGGTCGCCCAGCCCGCCCGCACCGACTGCGCCCGCCATCGCGGATGCGCCGATCATCGCGATCACGGTCACCGTGGCACCGCCGATCAGTGCGGGTAGCGCCTCGGGCAGCAACACGTGGCGCACGATATGCCAGCGGCGGCACCCCATGGCCCGCGCGGCCTCGACCAGCCCGGAATCGGTCTCGTTGAGGGCCACTTGTGAAACGCGGGCGAAGAACGGAATCAGGTGGGCGCTCAATGGCACCACGGCGGCCCAGATGCCCATCGTGGTACCGACGATCATCCGCGTGACCGGAAGCATCGCCACCAGCAGGATGATGAACGGCACGGACCGGAACATGTTCACCAGCACCGACAGCGTGCGATGCACGCGTGGTCGTGGCGCCAGGCCCGCAGGCGCGGTGACCGTCAGAACGAGCGCCAGCGCGAGGCCGGTGACGAACACCACCGCGCACGCACTGGTCGTCATGATCAGGGTCTCGCCCAGCGCCTTCAGGTACTTCTCAGCCATTGGCAACACGATCGACAATCTCCGGAGAATGAGCCTGCGCTTGCAGGCGTTTGCGCAGCGGACGCAGCAGCGCGATAGTGGCGTCGGCCTTCGGTTCGTTGAAGACGCGCCAGACCGGGCCATGCTCCATCACATGGCCGTGATCGAGTACCAGCACGCGATCGCACGCTTCGTCGATCACCGCCATATCGTGCGTGATCAGCACAATGGTCAGTCCGAACTGCCCGTTGATGTCGCGCAGCAGCGCCAGGATCTGTTCCGTGGTTTCGGGGTCCAGCGCCGACGTGGCCTCGTCGCACAGCAGGATCTCCGGCCGGTGCACCAGCGCGCGGGCAATGCCAACGCGTTGCTTCTGTCCACCGGAGAGCATCGCCGGGTAGGCATTCGCCTTCTCCGCCAGCCCTACCAGCGCCAGCAACTCGTTGACGCGCGACGCTGTCTCCGCTCGTCCCACCCCCGCTACACGCAGCGGCAACGCGACATTCTCGAAGACGGTCTTGGCCGACATCAGATTGAAATGCTGGAAGATCATGCCGATGCGCCGGCGCAACGCGACCAGTCCATTCTCGTCTAGAGTGCCGATATCGACGCCGTCGACGCGAACATGTCCCTCGTCGGGGCGCTCAAGCATATTTATCGTGCGCAGCAGCGTCGACTTGCCCGCGCCGCTGCGCCCAATGATGCCAAAGCGCTCGCCACGCCCGATCGAGAATGACACGTCGGCCAGCGCGGGCGTCGCCGCGCCGGGATAGGTCTTGCCAACCTGCTCGAACACGATATGGGAATCGCGCGCGTGCAGCTGGGATACGGTGTGCATTGCCAGTCTCCCTCGTCAGAATGCCGGGATGATCGATCCCTGATACTTGGTCAGGATGAACTTGCGCACGGCGTCGGACTGATATGACTTCACGAGCGTTGCGACCCACGGCGCGTTCCTGTCCTTCTCGCGCACCGCGATCACATTGACGTAGGGATTGTTCTCCCGCTTTTCGACGGCAATGCCGTCGCGCGAGGAAATCAGCCCGGCCTGGTACGCGAACGTGTTGATGATGGCTGCGGCATCGAGATCCGGCAGCGCGCGCGGCAGCACCACCGACGCGCTTTCAACGAGATCGAGCTTGCGCGGGTTGGCTGTGATGTCCGCCAGCGATGCCGTGCCCGTGGACGGATCGAAACCGTCCTTGAGCTTGATGAGACCGTGATCACGCAGGATGACCAGCGCGCGGGTCTGATTGCTTGGGTCGTTCGGAATGCCGATGCGCGCGCCGTTCGGCAGCGCTTCCAGCGACTTGACCTTGCGCGAGTAGAAGGCGATCGGCGAGATCAGCGTGGTGCCGACGTTGACGATCTTGTAGCCGCGCTGGCGAATCTGGTCACGCAGGAACGGGATGTGCTGGAACGAGTTGGCATCGAGGTCACCATTGTTCAGCGCCTCGTTCGGGCTGGCGGTGCCCGTGATGATCACGGGCTCCACCTTCAGGCCGTTCTTCGCGGCCTCGCGCGTGACAACTTCCCAGATTTCTTCATCGACTCCGCCGCGCACGCCCACCTTGAGGGGCTTGCCCGTCGTTTGGGCGTGGACGGTGCCGATGGAGAATGCGGACAGCGCGATGGCCAGGGCTGCCAGGGAAGCAAGTGCGGAGCGTCGTTTCATGGAGCAAGGTGCGGAAGTATTGGGAAGCACCAGTCTATGAAGGCCGCTGCCGCGGGTCCAAGAAGGAATACGAGGTAGCAAATGCAAAGTACGGCGACGATGTACCGTGGGCCGTGCCGCTACGCCGCGGCCTGCTCGCGCGTGCGTCCAGCGGGTCGTGCCAGCCCCATGTGGTCTCGCAGGGTGCGTCCCGTGTATTCCGTACGGAACAGCCCGCGCCGTTGAAGAATCGGCACCACACCGTCGACGAAATCCTCGACGCCACCGGGCAGCACGTCGGGCATCAGGTTGAACCCGTCGGCGGCCCCATGACGGAACCAGTGCTCGATATCGTCAGCGATCTGCTCCGGCGTGCCGACGATGACGCGGTGACCACCGCCACCCGCCAGCTCGCGTATCAGCGCACGCACGGTCAAACCCTCGCGCTGGGCCAGCGCGAGGGTGGCGCGGAAGAATGTGTGATTGCCGTTTGCAGGCAATTGCAGATCGTCCGGCAATGGCGCATCAAGCGATAGACGATCCACCGCAATGCCCAGCGTGCCCGCCAGCCGGTTCAGGCTGTAGTCCCACGGGATCAGGTCGATCAGATCATCGCGCCGGCGGCGTGCCTGGGCCTCGGTAGCGCCGATGATCGTGGTCAGCCCCGGCAGGATCTTGACCGCGCCGGGCCCACGCCCCAGTGCCTCGGCACGCTGATTGATGTCTCGACGGTAGGCCAGCGATTCCTCGAACGACTGCGAGGCGGAGAACACCGCCTCGGCATGGCGCGCGGCCAGTTCGCGCCCGTCCGACGATCCGCCGGCCTGGAACAGCACCGGATACCCTTGCGGCGTGCGCGGCAGGTTCAGCGGCCCATGGACGTTGAAGTACTGGCCGTGGTGCGCGATGGGCTGCAGCTTGTCCGTATCGACGAAGCGCCCCGTCGCCCGGTCACCAACGAAAGCGTCGTCCTCCCAGCTATCCCAGAGCGCCTTGACGACGTTCGTGAACTCGTCCGCGCGACCATAGCGCTGCGCATGATCCGGCGGCGCAGCGCGGCCAAAGTTGCGGGCGGAACCGGCATCGGCCGTGGTCACCACATTCCAGCCCGCGCGCCCACCGCTGACATGGTCAAGCGTGGCAAAGCGGCGGGCGATGTTGTAGGGCTCGTTGTAGCTCGTGGATGCGGTCGCCACCAGCCCGATATGCGTCGTGGCCGCCGCAACGCAGGCCAGCAGCACGGTCGGCTCCAGCGCGGTGATTGGGCGAAAGTTGATCTGGTCCGCGATGGACGCGTTATCGGCCAGAAAGATCGCATCGAACTTGCCGGCCTCGGCCACCTGGGCAAGACGGATGTAGTGCTGGACATCGACGAATGCGCGCGGATCGCTTTCCGGTAGGCGCCACGCGGACGGCACAAAGCCGGCGTGCAGCGCGTTGAGATTCAGGTGGAGTTGGCGGGGTGCCTCGGGAGTGGTCATGGTTGCGGTCTGCTGACGGGCATTCCGGCGCCTCGCGCCAGCCCGGTGGGTGGATACCTTGGCGTGACAGCATAGGGATGCGTGCCGGAGGAAGGAACGAACGAAAGCCAATATCGTTATGCCCTCCCGCCCGGAACATCCCTGCGGCATCTTCCCGCCTCACCCTCGCTATTTCTCTCTTGACAGAAATAACTGAACGAATAGAATGCAACGCATGGAACTGAAACCGATCGCCGAACGCTTCGTGCTGCACTGGGGGGAAATGGGCTCGCGCTGGGGCGTCAATCGCACCGTCGCGCAGGTTCACGCCCTGCTCTATCTGGCCGCGCGCCCCATGGACGCCGAGGAAATCACGGATACCCTGGGCGTGGCCCGCTCCAACGTGAGCAACAGCCTCAAGGAGCTGCAGTCCTGGCACCTCGTCAAGGTGGTGCATATCAAGGGCGAGCGTCGCGACTACTTCGAGACGTCGACCGACATCTGGGAACTGTTCAAGCTCATCGTGGCCGGCCGCCGGCAGCGTGAGATCGATCCGACGGCCGTTGCGCTGCGGGAATGCCTCGACAACCCGGCAATCGGCGAAGAAGACGCCGGAACGCGCGAGCGTATCGAGGAAACCCTGAAGTTCATCGAAACCATGAGCACGCTGGCCGATGAAATGCTGCGGCTGAAACCGGAGACGCTGATGAAGACACTGGGCTTGACGGCGAAAATCAGCAACGCGGTACGCAAACGTAGCTAAGGCTCCCACGCGAAACGGGCATCGACCCGTTTCTTTTTTATCCGATTATTTCTGTCTTTACTGAAATAACTGTATGAACAGCGAAGAGAAGGGAACGACGGGGATGACGGATCACAGGCGGCTCAGGGTCCTGGTGTGCGGCGCATCGGGCCTGATCGGCGCCGTGCTGTGCAAGCGTCTGGAAGCGCAGGGGCATGAGGTGATTCGCGGTGTGCGCAGGCCGGCGTCGGCTCGTGACGTCGCCATGGATTTCGGGACCGATACCACCATTGAGCAATGGCTTCCGCGCGTGCAAGGCATGCACGTCGTCATCAATGCCGTCGGCATCATCGTCGAAACCGGCACGAATCGCTTCGAAGCCGTCCATCACCTGGCGCCGGCGGCGTTGTTCCGCGCCTGCGCGAAGGCCGGAGTAGGCCGCGTCATCCAGATCTCGGCGCTTGGCGCGGACAGTGGCGACACGCCCTACTTTCGCAGCAAGCGCGCGGCAGACGACGTGCTGCGTGCTTTGCCCGTGCAGTGGCAGATCCTCTATCCATCGCTCGTGTATGCCCAGGACGGCGACTCCGCCGCGATGTTTCGTACCCTGGCGAGTCTTCCGGTGATACCGGTACCCGAACTTGGCGATGCCAGGTTTCAACCGGTTCATATCGACGATCTCGTGGATACCGTCGTCACTGTCATCGCTCCGGCTATTCCCCCGGGCCAGTGCGTTGAGGTCGTCGGCGCAAGCCGCATGTCATATCGGGCGATGCTGGACACCTATCGCCAAGGAATGCAGCTGCCAGCGCCGAGGTGGGCGACCATTCCCGCTCCGTGCATGACGATGGCCGCGTATGTGGCGCGTTGCGTGCCGGGGTCGAAGCTGACCCCCGACACGTGGCGAATGCTCCGGCGCGGGTGTCATGGCGATGCCGCGCCGCTGACGCGCCTGCTCGGGCATCGGCCACGCGCCATTGGCACTTTCATCGCACCCGGTGAAGCCGAATGCCTGCGCCATCGCGCCGTTGGCGCATGGCGTATGCCAATGCTGCGGATCGTGATGGCCCTTGTCTGGCTGGCCACGGCACTCGTCACGCTGTTCGCCTACCCGCTTGCCGACAGCCTGGCACTGCTCGGCGCAGTCGGATTGCATGGCACGCCCGCCATCGTGACGCTATACGCCGCGGTCTTCGTAGATACGGCGATGGCCGTCGGATGCCTGCGCTATCCGTCACGCCGGCTATGGGCGCTTCAGGCTGCGCTTGTCGCAGGCTACTCGTTGATCATTGCCGTCGCATTGCCGCAGTTCCTCTGGCATCCGTTCGGGCCGGTGCTCAAGAACCTGCCGATTCTCGCCATTCTCTTCATCCTCTACGCGGAGCAGGAATCATGGAATACCTCGCCATCAAGGTGATTCACATCGTCTCGTCCGTCGTGCTGGTCGGCACGGGTTTTGGGACGGCCTTCTACCTGTTTTTCGCCAACCGCTCGGGCTCAACCGAAGCCATCGCCGTGGTCTCGCGTCTCGTGGTGCGGGCGGACTGGTGGTTCACCACGCCTGCGGTCATCGTCCAGCCCTTGTCCGGCGCCTACATGCTCCATCTGGCCGGATATCCGCTGAACTCGCTATGGATCGTGGCATCCGCCGCGCTCTATCTGTTCGCGGGCGCCTGCTGGCTTCCGGTGGTGTGGTACCAGATCCGCATGTCCCAGACGGCAATGGCCGCGCACGAACGTGGCACGCCACTGCCGGCGTCCTATTGGTGCGATGCGCGCCGCTGGGAATACCTCGGCTATCCGGCATTCACCGCGATGGTGGCCGTGTTCGCGCTGATGGTGTTCAAGCCGATGTGAGCGGTTGAAATGAGCGGATGCGTTGAACGACAAATGGAGGGCGACCAGATGAACGCGCTGGTTCTTTACTTCGATGGCAAATGCCCGTTCTGCACCGCCGAGATGCGGCGCCTGAGCGAATGGGACACACAACACCGGCTGGCTTTTGTCGACATCGCGCAAGAGGGTTTCGATTGCGCGCCGCTGAACGTGGATCTCGCCGCACTGAACCGCGAGCTGCATGGCCGCACGTCCGATGGCCGCCTGCTCGTCGGCATCGACTGCATGATCGCGGCCTACACGCTGGCTGGGCATGGCTGGCTGGTGTTGCCGTTGCGGGTACCTGGGCTGCGTCGTGTACTCGCGAGCCTGTACCGCGCATTTGCAGGCAATCGCTACACGCTTTCACGCTGGCTGGGCTACGGCACCGCAACGGCCTGTGACGGCGATACCTGTGGCACTGACAATCCGTTCATCCACGACAAAGGACCAACCGATGCGGCTGAGGACCGTCCCTCTCGGCGAGATACCCGCCAATTGGCGGTTCGCTGGATGTACGCGGCTGCCATCGCGCATCTGCTTGTCGGCGCCGCCATGCCGTGGGCGGCAGACGCAACGCTCTTTGATACGTACCACCGCATCGTCGAGCAATCGTTCTGGTCGGGCGCGGCGCCCGCGCAGGCCAGAGCGCAGCAGGTCTGGTGGATCGCGCTGTTTGGCGCCACCCTGCAATGCTCGGCGATATGGATGCTGGCGCTGGTGCATCTGGGCAACCGAACGCGACACCGGATGGCATGGGGGTGGTTGCTGGTCGGCCTGCTGGTCTGGGCGCCGCAAGACTTGTTGATCTCGCTGCAAGCGCACGTCTGGCCGCATGTGGTGGTCGACGCGGTAGCACTGCTCTCGATGCTTCCACCATTACTCTATTTGTGGCGAAAGGACGCAGCATGAACACCACCTTGCCGGCCCTGGACTGGGCCATCAATCTCCTGATCGTGCAGGCGCTGATGGGCGCCTTCGACACGCTCTACCACCACGAGCTGACACAAGGCCTGCCACACAGCCCCCGCGCGCGGCGAGAGCTGTCCATCCACGCCATCCGCGCCGTGCTGTACGGCGTGCTGTTTGCGTCGATGGCTAATCTCAAGTTCTTTGGCATCTGGACATTCGCCATCGCCGGCCTCGTGGTGGTGGAAATATGGCTGACGCTCTGGGATTTCGTCGTGGAGGATCGAAGCCGCAAGCTTCCGGCCACCGAGCGCGTGCTTCACACGCTGCTGGCCATCAATGGCGGCGCGCTGTTTGGCTTGTACGCGGTTCAGCTTGTCGAGTGGTTCCAGGCACCCACGAGACTGGCAATCGCCAGCTTCGGCTGGCGCGGCTGGCTGTTAAGCCTCGCCGCCGCAGGGGTGACGGTGTCTGGCATTCGCGATGGACTCGCCGCGAGACGCATGAGTCGTCGCGGCGCAGCCATCAATCCCTTCGCCGGGCAATCACACCTGAGCGTTCTGGTGACGGGCGGCACCGGATTCATCGGTGAGGCGCTCGTCACCCAACTGCTCGATGCCGGCCATACCGTCACGCTACTGGCACGCGACCCGCTGCGCGCGGCATATCAGTTCGCCGGCCGCGCCCGCAGCGTGACGACCCTCGATTCATTGCACGCACAGGAACGGTTTGACGCGGTAATCAATCTGGCCGGCGCACCAGTACTGGGGCCGCGCTGGAGCCAGCGGCGGCGGGCGCAGTTGCTGGCCAGCCGCGTCGGTGTCACGCAAGCGCTGACACGCTGGGCCAGTCATGCCACGCACAAGCCTGCCATCTGGATCCAGGCCTCCGCCATCGGCTTCTACGGCGCACGCGATGCCGATCAACTGCTGGACGAGCACAGCGCGCCCGGGGGCGGCTTTATGTCCGAGCTATGCCAGCGATGGGAAGAATCCGCCGAGCCACTGCGTGACTACGGCCTCCGCATGGTCGTGCTACGGCTCGGCGTGGTTTTCGGACCCGGTGGCGCCCTCCTACCCATGATGCTGCCTCACTACTTCGGCCTGGGTGGGCGACTGGGAGACGGCAGGCAGGTGATGAGCTGGATTCATCGCGAGGATCTGCTGCGTATCCTCGCGCGGGCGTTGTCGGACCCGGGCATGAGCGGCGTCTACAACGCGACGGCGCCGGGCTGCCTGACACAAGCAGAGTTCGCTCATACCGTCGGCAAGGTGCTTCGCCGGCCTGTGTGGTTCCATCTGCCCGCGGCGCCACTCCGGTGGGCAGCGGGCGAGATGAGTGAATTGCTACTTGCAGGTCAGCGGGTGATCCCGGCGCGGCTGCAACGGGAGGGCTTCGCGTTTCGCTTTCCTGCCGCCGAATCGGCACTGCGCGATCTGACCGGGGATTGAGCTTCGCCCCGGCACTAGCTCCGGAATTAGCTTCGGCCCGCCCGTGCCGCCTCGATCGCGGCGATATCGATCTTGCCCATGGTCATCATGGCATCGAATGCCCGTTTGGCCGCCGCGCGATCGGAGTCCGTGATTGCAGCCAGGAGCGCGCGCGGCGTGATCTGCCAGCACAATCCCCACCGGTCCTTGCACCAGCCACACGCGCTTTCCTGGCCACCGTCGCTGACGATTGCGTTCCAAAGCCGGTCGGTCTCAGCCTGATCGTCAGTGGCGATCTGAAACGAGAACGCCTCGCTGTGCTTGAAATGCGGGCCGCCATTGAGACCGACACAGGGAATGCCCGCCACGGTGAATTCCACCGTCAGGACATCGCCCTGCTTGCCATCGGGATAGTCGCCAGGTGCGCGGAATACGGCGCCGACGGCGCTGTCGGGGAAGGTCTTGGCATAGAAAGTCGCGGCGTCAAGCGCATCGCCGTCGTACCACAGACAGATCGTGTTCTTGCTGGACATCTCGTACCTCCTGAAACGTCAGGCACCGGCGTCCACAAGCCCGGTGCCGTTCTCGGGAAACGACAATGTCTCACAGTATGAGGACGGACGCAGGTATTGATGACACCACCGCGCACGAAAGGAGAAGTCAGCCAGTTCGCTGCTTTGGCTGCTATCTTGTAGGGAGTGCCTTGCCCAGATCCAACTGATCAACCGGAGATTCCCCATGGATGCCCCGTTTCACCAGTTCTCCGAACTCTTCGCGCAGCTCGGATTGCCATCGGACGAGAGCGATATCCGCGCATTCATTGCGAAGCATTCGCCGCTTCCGCAGAACGTCGAACTTTGGGACGCTTCATTCTGGACACCCGCCCAGGCATCCCTGCTGCGCGACGAGATCGCCGAGGATGCGGACTGGGCGGAAGCGGTGGACCAGTTGAACCTGGCGCTACGCGCCCCGGCTTAGTTCGCTTCAAAAAGCTGGATCGACCATCCCCCCGGCACGCAACGCCGGGGGCAGGGACAAGAGGCGAGCCATGACATCGCATGGAACAGACACGGTCTTCGCAGGCTCCGTTCCGGAGTTGTACGACACGCTGATGGTCCCGTTGATCTTCGAACCATACGCGGCGGACCTCGCCGCGCGTGCCGCAGCACTTGCGCCGACACACGTGCTTGAGGTTGCTGCGGGGACTGGCGCGCTGACACGGCGGCTGGCGAGTGCCCTGCCCGATGGCACGTCGATCGTGGCCACCGACCTCAACCGACCGATGCTGGATCGCGCCGCCGCCATCGGCACCTCGCGGCCGCTGACGTGGCAGCAGGCCGACGCCATGCAGCTACCCTTCTCCGACGCAAGTTTCGATCTGGTGATCTGCCAGTTCGGGGCGATGTTCTTTCCCGAGAAGCACAAGGCTTTCGCCGAAGCACGCCGTGTGATGAAGCCCGGGGGCGTGCTGCTCTTCAACGTGTGGGATCGCATCGAGGAAAACGCGTTCGCGCATACGGTAACGCAAACGCTGACCGGCATGTTTCCGGACAAGCCGCCTGTGTTTCTCCCGCGCACGCCTCATGGTTATCACGACCCGGCGGTCGTGGCGGCCGACTTGAGGCTCGGCGGCTTTTCCGAAGCCTCCACATGCGCAACCGTCGCCGCCGAAAGCCGTGCCGTGGACGCCAACACGCCTGCCATCGCCTTCTGCCAGGGAACGCCGCTACGCGGCGAACTGGAGGCATTCGGCCCCGATGCGCTGGTGAATGCCACGCTCGCCTGTGCAAAGGCGCTGACGAGGGAGTTCGGCCCCGGTCCGGTTAGCGGGAAGATTCAGGCGCACGTGTTCAGCGCCAGGGCTTGATCGTCATGCGTTGACGGCGCGGGCTGCTAGTGCAGATGCCGCAGCTTGTCCGGGTTGCGCACCACATAGATCGCCGCGATCTTGCCGTCCTCGATCTCTAGCGCCGTCGTCTGCAGTTCGCCGTCGGATTCGCGCGTAACGATGCCCGGCAACCCGTTGATGAAAGCCGCGCGGATAAAAGTCGAGCCGTTCTTCAGGAAGTATTTCGACAGTTGTTCATGCACACGCATCACCTCGTCGAAGCCGAACACCGGATGGCCAATCGCGGGGCGCTGGCCGCCGCCGTCCGCATGCAGGCTCACATCGGCCGCCAGCATCGTGCTGAGCGTGCCCATGTCTCCGCTGCGTGAGGCGTCGAAGAATGCCTTTGCGAGTGCCAGGCCCCGCTCCTTCTCGACCTGAAAACGGGGGCGGGATTCCCTCACATTGGCACGCGCCCGCGCCGCGAGCTGCCGGCACGCGGCCGGCTCGCGCTGGATCGTCGCCGCCACCTCATCGAACGCGAGGCCGAACACGTCGTGCAGCAGGAACGCCGCGCGCTCGAGAGGCGAGAGGCGTTCGAGCGCCAGCATCAGCGGCAGCGTGACGTCGTCCTGCTCCTCTTCCTCGACGACCGGGTCGGGCAGCCATGGACCGATGTAGGTTTCGCGCTGGTGACGCGCCGATTTCAGCTCGTCGAGGCACATCCGCATCACCATGCGCCGCAGGAACGCCTCGGGCACGCGCACCTCGGCGCGCTCGGCGTTCATCCAGCGGATGAACGCTTCCTGCACCACGTCCTCCGCATCCGCGACCGAACCGAGCATCCGGTACGCGACGCGGATCAGCTTGTGCCGCAGCGGCTCGAAGCTCGCCGCGGCTTCCGAAAGGCCGGCGTCCGCCACCATCACACGGTTGCCTTGGCCGCGGCCTTGGCAGCCGCCGGATCGACCCAGAGACCGAATCCGACCGCGAGCCGGTTCCAGCCGTTGATCACGTTGATCATGAGCGTAAGCTTCACCTGCTCCTCCTCGGTAAAGTATTCCCTGAGCGTCGCGCTGGCACGGTCGAACGTGTGCCCTTCGGACAAGCGGGTCATGGCTTCGGTCCAGCCCAGTGCCGCGCGCTCGCGATCGGTGTAGCAAGGCGCCTCTCGCCAGGCAGACAGCAGATAGAGGCGCTGTTCCGTCTCCCCGCGTTCGCGTGCCTGGGTCGTGTGCATGTTAATGCAGTTTGCGCATCCGTTGATCTGCGACGCGCGGACTTCAACCAGCGAGACCAGGCTCGGCTCAAGGCCCCCGGCTATGGCAATGGATGTGCCCATCCAGGACTTCATCTGGACGGGAGCGGCGGCGAATGGGTCGAGTCTTGCAGTCATGGTTTCATCTCCTTGTGTGGGTGACGATGACATGACGAACGAGCCCCCCTTGCTTGTGACATCGAAGCGAAAAATATTTGCGAGCGAGGCCGAAAAGTGCGCCTTGCTACAATCGAACGCCCACCTCCCCCCCACAGTACGACCGGCATGAAGATCCTGATTACCGGCGCAGCAGGCTCCGGCACGTCGACCCTGGCCAACGCCATCGCCGAAGCGACCCAGACGCACGCTCTCGAAACGGATGACTACTTCTGGCGCCCCACCAACCCGCCGTATCAGGTGAAATTCGAACCCGAGGAACGCTGTGCCCGGCTGCTGAAGGATCTGCGCGCGCGCCCCGAATCCGTCGTGGCGGGAGCGGTGATGGAGTGGGGGGAAGCGCTGGAACACGCCTTCGACCTGGTGGTCTTTCTGTATGTACCGACGCCGATCCGCCTGGCGCGGCTCAAGCTGCGCGAAGAACGCCGCTTCGGCAAGACCGATCCGGAATTTCTCGAGTGGGCCGCCCAATACGATGCAGGCACCGCCGAAGGCCGTAGCCTGGAGAAGCATCGGCAGTGGCTGCAGAATCTGCGTTGTCCGGTACTGTATCTGGAGGGGGATGGGACCGTCGAAGCCAGGCTGCAGAGCGTGCTGGCGGCCCGGAATGCGATCATCGAGGGCGCCGGCCCCAAATAGGTCCGGCGCCCCCCCGCACGCTCAAGGCGCCGCCACCCCCTGAACCTTCGCGGTGTAAGGTGTATAGAAGCTCGATCCCGCCCATGCCGCCGTCGCGACGTTGTACAGCGGACCGCCGCTGACGTAGTTCGCGCCGTCATGCCAGTCGCCGGAACCCTTGTACATGGCTACCGCCGGATACGGATAGACCGGGCGCGACGCCGTGACATTGCTGGACGCGTCCGTCTGGTACGTCATGACGCTGCTGGGCCCCGTGCCCTGCTCCACCCAGGCCGTGATCCGCGATACCAGGTCGATGTTCGGATTGCCCTCCCCACCGCCGCAATGGCCCACGCCAGGCACCAGGTACAGCCGCGCGAATGCATCCACGGCCGACGTGCCCATCGTGTTCTGCATGGCTTCGTAGTAAGCGATCGTGAACAGCGGCGAGATGTGCTGGTCCGCCCAGCCATGCCACAGGATCAGCTTGCCGCCGGCATTCTGGAAGGCCGACAGATCAGGATTGGTGGCATCGTTGAGTGGATGATTGGCGGCCAGGTAGTCGGTATAGAAGTTGCCATCGTGATAGCCGAACGTATTGATGTTCGGCATGGTCGGCGAGCCCGTGAAGATCAGGTTGTAAGCGCCCGTCACGATCATGTTGCTGAACAGGCTGGTCACCGGCGCCGGCGCATCGGTCGAGTTCGAATTCGGCACCTCCACGCCGATCCAGTTTGCCTCGGACCCGAACTGCGGCGAGCCCGCGAGCATCCGCTTGCCGGTGGTGGTGTCCGTCGGGCCGCTGTAGATCCGGCTTGCCGTGGTGACTTCGGCTGCTGTCAGACAATTGCTGGTGTCCGTCGCGCCAGCCGCGCACTGGATCGAAACCGGATTGAAGTTGCACGCACGCGGATCCGCGAGCAGGCCGTCTGGCGCGCCGCTGGTTCCACCACAGGCCGCGACCACGGCTTTGTGCAGTACCTTTGCCTTGTCCGCATACAGCACGACGTTGCCGGTGTTATCGCCGGTCGTGCTGTTCGACACTACGCTCCAGCCGTGATACAGCGAGTTCTGCGTCTGGAAATGGGCTGCCGGGGCGCCAGCGACGATCCCGTTGTAGTCGTTGGGATAACGCTGCGCGGCCATCAGCGCTTCGCGTCCACCATCCGAGCAACCCACGAAATACGAGTACTTCTGCGCCTGCCCATAGTAGGACTTGATCAGCTTCTTCGCCGCAAGCGTCGTGATGTGCTGGCCGCGATAGGCAAAGTCAGCCTGCTTCTGCGTATCCGATGACCACGTCGCATCCGAACCGGTATGTCCCATATCGGTCGCCGCCGTGACGAACCCGCCCTGCTGCACCAGCGGGCAGTTGTAGCTGAAGCTGAACGAGCTTTGCTTGGTCGGATCGCTCACGTTGCCGCACAAGCCGCCGCATCCGAGTTCGGCGAACCGTTGCGTCCAGGTACTGACCGGAAGCGCCACTGCGAAAGTGTTCGACGGCGCCAGCGTTCCCTTCACCGTGCAGAGCTGAACAGTGGCGCCGTTGATGGTCGCGGTGGTGATCGTCGCCGAGGCGATCTTGCTGCCGGCGCCGCCGATATCCGTGATGTCGACCGAGGCCAGTTGCGAGCAGTCGACGACCGGCGCCACAACCTGCAACGTGGTGGCCGTGGTGGTGGAGCCGGTGCTCGTCGAGGAGGAGCCCGAAGACGTGCTGGTGGTGGTACTGGAACTGCCATCGCCACCACAACCGGCGAGACTGACAGCCGCCACGCAAATGGTGAACGACGTAAGGAATGAAGTGGCGCCCAAATAGGCGTGCGCAAACAGCCCGGAACGATGCCGAGAGCTCATGGATATCTCCTGGAACGGTCTTCTCTAGTGGATTGGAATGGAAGAGCCTTTGCGCCTCCTCAACGTCAGAGGGGGAGCAGGTTCGCTGGCAGGCGCAGCGTGCTTCATCGCTCCATACGCGCGGCGATGTCGTGGGGCGCAACTACATGCCAACGGCACGAAGCTTGCGCCGACGACGCGCGCGCGGGGTTCCAAACTGGCTGGCAGCCCGTTGCTGTCTGCTTATTGGATGCTCCGGGCGTTGCGCCCGGAGCATCGGGCCGGACGCGTGTCAGCGCCGGTCATCGCTGAAGCGGTCACCCACCGTTTGAGCCGGATTGCTTGCGTTGCCGCTTCTCGCGGTACATGGCGGCGTCCGCCAGTTCCAGCGCCTGTTCGACGGAGACGGGCCTGACGGCCACCACACCGGCGCTCACGCCAGCGTAGTCGATCGTGACGTCGGCAAGCGTGTAGACACCGCGAGTTGCCGCCAACGCACGCTTCTGCAATTGGTCGGCCAGGCTATGCGCCTGCGTTGCAGACGCCGGACCGGGCGCCACCAGTGCAAACTCGTCGCCACCCACGCGGGCCAGCATGTCGGTGTCTCGCACAATGCCGGAAAGGCGCTTTGAACATTCGCTCAGGAACTGGTCTCCGACCACATGTCCATATGAGTCGTTGATGCGCTTGAAGTCATCGAGATCGAGGATGCCGACGATGACGTGGGATTCGTCCCCGGTTGCGCGCGCCAGCAGCCTGCCAAGCTCGCCGTGGAGCGCCCGTCTGTTGGGCAGACCCGTCAGGGCGTCGGTCAGCGCGAAGTTCGCGAGGTATTCGTTCGACTGTCTTAGCTCCTCGAGCAATCGTTCTCGTTCGATATGGTGTCCGATCAGCTTCGAGAAGATGTTCAAGGCGCTGAACGCCTGCGGCCCCAGCGGTTGGCTGCGCTTGCTCGCCCCGCACAACGTACCAATGATCTCCCCATCGCTCGCGCGAATGGGGGCACTGGCGTATGTCTCGATGCCAAGCGCCCTCGCGGCCTGTGAATCCCCCCAGATCTCGCTCGCGTTCGACGTGAAGCGGCGACCTTCCTCCAGGCAACGCTTGCAGAGGGTGTCGGACCATGGCACGGACAGCCCCTCGGGGATCACAAGTTCGCCCGCGTTCCTGACAAAGTCGACGGACTGCAAACCCGCCTCTTCATCGATCGACGTCAGGTACAGGGACTCAAGGCCGGTGATCAGTTCCAGCATCTCCAGCAGCGGTCTCGTGAGTTGCTCCAGACTCTCGGCCGTGGCAACGGACGCCGAAAGCCGTTCAAGGATCAACTCCATGGGTTTTGTCTCCTCTTCCATGCTGTGCTTTCGCTCCATAACATACCGAACAGGCGCTTGCCAGCCAACTCGGCTGAGTGAGGAATCATATCGTTTTACTGGACGATTTCCTCGTTGCTATCGACAGGCGGGAAGCCAAATCGTCCTTCCGCCGAGTCAAGCTATGGCCCATAAAAAAACCGGGGCCAGAGCCCCGGTTTTTTCTACGTCCCGACTGTCAGCTTGCTACATGCTCAGGCAACCGGCCGTCATCCCTGCCGCTCGTGTCCGGCTCGTCCGGCCATGAGCGGCCAACCATCCATTCGTAGAGCGTGGGCAGCACGATCAGCGTCAGCAGCGTGGCCGTAATCAGGCCACCGATGATCACGATCGCCAGCGGCCGCTGCGTTTCCGAGCCAATGGCGCGCGAGATCGCCATCGGGAACAAGCCCAGCATGGCCAGCATCGCGGTCATCAACACGGTGCGCAGACGATCCATCGAGCCGGTCAGCACGGCCTGGCGTACTGGCATGCCTTCGTCGCGCAACTGGTTGAAGTAGGTCACCATCACCACGCCGTTCAGCACGGCCTGCCCGAACAGCGCGATGAAGCCGATTGCCGCCGAGACCGACAGCGGAATGCCGGTCAGGAACAGCGCGAACACACCACCAATCAGCGCGAACGGAATGTTCGAGATGATCAGCGCCGCGCTCTTGAACGACTGGAACGCGTTGAACAGCAGCAGGAAGATCAGCAGCACCGACAGCGGCACCACGATCGACAGGCGCGCCATCGCGCGTTCCTGGTTCTCGAACTCGCCCGACCAACTGATCTTGACGTCCTCGGCATTGACGTTCTTCTTCACCAGCTCCTGCATGTCCTTCACCACGCTACCCATGTCGCGGTCGTGGATGAAGATACCGATCGACGTGGTGCGCTGGCCGTTCTCGCGGCTGATGTTCATCGCACCCGAAGCGGCGCGGAACGTCACCAGCTGCGACAACGGCACCTGCGCGCCATCGGCGGTCTGCATGAAGATGTTCGGCAGGTTCGGCAGTTCGCGCTCGCCCGGCTTCAGGCGCACTACCACGCTGAAGTGCTTCTCGCCTTCCCACAGCTCCGTCGCGGCCTTGCCGCCGAGCGCGCTTTCCATCAGGTCCTGCACGTCAGCCACGTTGATGCCGTAGCGGGCAGCCTGGGCGCGATCGAAATCAAGCACGTACTGCGGCAGCTCGCCGTCACGGTCGATAAACGCGCGCATCACGCCGCGTACCGACTGCACGTTGGCCAGGATCTGATCCGCCACCTTCTTGTTGTGCTCGAGGCTGTCGCTCTGCACCTTGATCACGATCTGGCCCTTGATCTGCGAGATGCTTTCCAGGATGTTGTCGCGCACCGGCTGCGAGAAGTTAGGCTCGATGCCCGGCATCTTGCGCAGGTTGCGGTTGATTTCCTCGATGATCTTGCGCTTGTCGAAGCCAGCGCGCCATGCCTTGTCGCTCTTCAGGTCGACGAGGATTTCCACGGTGTTGATCAACTTCGGATCGGTACCGTCGTCGGGACGGCCCACCTTGGAGATCGTCGTGTTGACCTCAGGCGTGGTGCGAATCACGTTGCGCAGCAGACGCGCCTGATCGCGTGCCTCGTCCAGCGACACCGAGGCCGGCAAGTCGAAGCTGACCCACATCGAGCCTTCGTCGAGTTCGGGCAGGAATTCGCTGCCCAGGAACTTGCCCACGCCGACGGTGGCCACCAGCAGGCCCACGGCGATGGCCACGACCTTCTTCTTGTTCTCGAGCGCCCACGCCAGCATCGGCTCATAGAGGCGCTTGCACTGGCGCACCACGAAGTTGTCCTCGTGCGCGATGTTCTTCCTGAGCAGCAGGTGGCACAGCAGTGGCACCACGGTCAGCGAGACGATCAGCGAGCCGACCAGCGCGCCCGTCACCGTGTACGCCATCGGCGCGAAGATCTTTCCTTCGTGGCGTTGCAGCGTGAAGATCGGGATGTGCGCGGCGATGATGATGATCATCGAGAACACGGTCGGACGCCCCACCTCGGTGGTGGCCTGAAGGATCGCGTGCATCCGCGCCTTGTTGTCCTTGATCTGCTGTTCCTTGAGTTCGCCCAGCCGCTTGAAGATGTTCTCGACGACGATCACTGCGCCGTCGACGATGATGCCGAAGTCCATCGCCCCCAGCGACAGCAGGTTAGCCGGAATGCCCACCCAGGTCAGGCCGATGAACGTCGACAGCAGCGCCAGCGGGATCACCAGCGCCACGATCGCCGCCGCGCGCACGTTGGCCAGGAACAGGTACAGCACGGCCATCACCAGCAGCGCGCCCTCGACCAGGTTGCCGAACACCGTGTGCAGCGTCTTGTCGATCAGCGTAGAGCGGTCGTAGTACGGCACCAGCTTCACGCCCTTCGGCAGAATCTGGTCGTCGAGCAGTTCGATCTTCTTCTTCAGCGCCTCGAGCACGATCGACGGGTTCTCGCCCTTGCGCATCACCACGATGCCCGAGACGATGTCGTCCTCGTCGTCCTGGCCCATCAGGCCCTGCGGCGGCGCGGCGCCGATCTTGACCTCGGCGATGTCCTTGACCAGGATCGGCGTGCCGTTGTTCTCAGCCACCACCACGTTGGCGATGTCGGCCGAGCTACGGAAGCTGCCCAGCGAACGCAGCAGGTACTGCTGGCGTCCATGCGCCACCGAGCCGCCGCCGGCGTTCGAATTGCCTCGCTGAAGCGCCGTGAACAGTTGCGACAGCGAGATCTTGCTGTCGCGCATGCGGCCCAGATTCGGGTTCACCTCGTACTGCTTGATCGAGCCGCCGATCGTGACCACGTCGGCCACGCCCGGCACCTGACGCAGGTTCTTCTCCACCACCCAGTCCTGCAGCGTGCGCAGTTCCTGCGGCGTGTAGCCCTTGCCGCTCAGGCGGAAGCGATAGATCTCACCGATGGCGGTGGACAGCGGCGCCAGTTCCGGCTGCACGCCGTCGGGCAGGTCAACGCTACGCAGCCGTTCGATGATCTGCTGGCGCGCGATGATGTCGGTGGCCTTGTCATTGAAGGTCACCATCATGAACGACAGGCCGAACTGCGTGTGCGAGAACACACGCACCGAATTCGGCGTACCCGCCAGCGCGGTTTCGATCGGAATCGTGACCTGGCGCTCCACTTCCTCGGCGGCCCGGCCCGGGTACAGCGTGATCACATTGACCTGGATGTCCGAGACGTCTGGGAACGCTTCGATCGGCAGGTTCTTGAAGGCGGCCAGGCCGCCCGCAATGAAAATGATCAGGCCAAGCCAGACGAACAGCTTCTGGTGCAGCGCGAAATTGACGATACGTGAAATCATGTGGCTGCCGTCCTTAATGCTTGGCAGCCGCACGCGCGGCATTCACCGCGGTGGCGTCGCGCAGGATGTCCTGCAGATAGAGATTGCCGTCGGTGATCACCACGTCGCCCTCTTTCAGGCCTTCCACCACCTCGGTCGTGCCCGGAATCGTCACGCCGAGCTTGACCTCGCGGCGCTCGAACCTGTTGGGCGTAGTGCGCACGAACACATAGTTCTTGTTGTCGGCCAGGAACACGGCCTTCGACGGCACCGAGATCCCCTGGAACGACGCGGCCTGCATCTTCGCCGTAACGAACATCTCGGCCTTCAGGCGGCGGTCGGCGTTCGGCACGGACAGACGCACCTTGACGCTGCGCGACGACGGATCAACATAATCCGCGATCTTGACCACGGTGCCCGTGAACGTCTCGCCGGGGTAAGCGGCGCTGGCAAGCTGCACGGTCACGCCGGGCCTGAAGTGGCCAAGGTCCGCCTCGGTGGCATCGATCTGTGCCCACAGCGTGGTGGGATCGGTGATCAGGTACAGCGGCGCGGTGGGCGGCTGGTCGGGACGCAGTTCCATCCCCGGATTGATATTGCGCTCGACCACCAGGCCGTCGATCGGGCTGCGCAGCGCAAAACGCTGGTTTACGCCGTCACTACCGGAAGCGCCGTACATGCGCAGCGCTGCCTGCGTGCGCTGCTGGTCAGCCGCGGCGCGCGCGTTGTCCGCCTGGGCCTGCTCCAGATCCTTCTGGGCGATGACCCCGGCCTCGTACAGCTCGCGCTGGCGCGCCAGCGCCTTCGACGCCACGGCGCTATCCGCGGACGCCTTGCGGGCATCGGCTTGTGCCGAGCCAAAATCGGGCGACGTCAGCATCGCCAGCGGCTGGCCGGCCTTCACGGTGGCGCCGGGCTGCACCAGAATCTCCATCACGCGGCCGGCGAACGGCGAAGCCACGCGCACCGTCTTGTCCTCGTTCCAGACCAGACGGCCGGGCATGCTCAGCATGCGATCGCCACCGCTCTTGACCGGCTGGCCGACGACGCCGGGCAGCGACCTGACGCTCGCCGGGTACTCGATGACCTGACCAGCCACCTTCGGCTCGTCGTCGTTCTCAGGCGCTTCCTTCTTGCCGCAGGCGCCCAGCGTCAGGACGCACAGTGACAGCACGGCCGCCAGACGCGCGGCGCCGGCACGGGTGAAGCGGGAATCGCGGGAGATGAGCGGCATATCAGGGATGCGATGCATCGGTTCGAACCTGGGGAAGCTT
Organism: Cupriavidus sp. SHE; assembly: GCF_000812445.1. NCBI lineage: Bacteria > Pseudomonadati > Pseudomonadota > Betaproteobacteria > Burkholderiales > Burkholderiaceae > Cupriavidus > Cupriavidus sp. SHE. The sequence continues at coordinate 74,946 of NZ_JWMB01000002.1, forward strand.
GTTGATATCGGAAGTGGTGGCCTGCAGGGCGGCGCGGTACGCGGCCATGGCCTTGGCGAAGTTGCCCTGCACGTCGACGGCGTCCAGGCGCGTCTGACGCAGCGCGCGGCGCGCGTCGAGCAGGTCGAGCACGCCGGTGGCACCCTTCGTATAGGCGAATTCGGCGCTCTGCGCGACGGTTTCCGCGGCCGGCAGCACGGCGGTCTGCATCTGCTGCAGCGACGCGCGCGCCAATTCGAGCTGGCTGCGCAGCCGTTCGATGTCGTTCTGCGCGGCCAGCAGGATACGGTTGCGGTCGTCGAGCGCGGCGTAGTAGTCCACCTCGGCGCGGCGCGCTTCACCGCCGAAGCTGTGGCGCACGAACAGCGGAATCGAAATGAACACGCCGTAGCTGTTGCCGCTGCCGGTGGTATTGGCCTCGGAAACCGGATAGTGCTCGTACTGGGCGCCGACGGTCACGTCGGGCACACGGCCGGCACGCGCCAGGTCACGCGCCGAGGCGGCGGCGGCCAGCCGGGCTTCGGCGGCCGTCACATCCGGGCGGCGCTGCAGCACCTCGGGATCGACTGGCGGCACCGGGGCATCGAGCGCAGGCCAGTCCGGCACGAGCCGGTTGTCCAACAGCGTGCCCGGAAGACCGATCGTGCCAGCCAGTGCTGCCTTGCTGGTGGCATAGTCCGACTGGGCGGAGCGCAGGTCACTCTGGGCCCGCAGCGTTTCGAGCTGGAGCTTGGTCACATCGGCGCGTGCCACGTCACCAGCCTTGAGCCGGGCCTCGTTCGCTTGCTGAGTCTTGCCATAGAGACCGACGGTTTCGGTCAGCACCTCTACCCGGCTCTGACTGGCTACCGCGTCGTACCACGCCTGTTCCACGGCGCTGACCTGCTGGGCCACCACGGCCTGCGTCTGCTCGCCGGCGGCGGCGCTGGCCTTGCGGGCCGCGTCGGTACGCAGGTTGCCCTTGTTGGCGGTCTCGATGACCTGGTCGACGCGCACGGTCGAGTCCACGGTCTTGCTGCGCCAGTTGCCGGCGCCCACGCCAAGATGCGGGTTGATATTGGCCACCCCCAGGCTCAGGACCGGGTTCGGGCGTTGGGAGGCAATCTGGATGTCGGCCTGGCTGGCTTCCTCGCCGCGACGGGCCGAGATGATGTCGCGGTTGCAGCGCAGCGCGTCAAGACGTGCCTGCGCCAGGGTCAGCGCGGCCTTTGCCGGAGGCGGCATGCAGGGGCCATCCGGAGGCATGGGTCCGCTGGCGGCTTGCCCGGCCGAGGCGGCAATGGAGCCCACGGAGGCCATGGCCAGCAACGTCGCCACGGCGACTCGGGAAACATAAGAATGCACGGTCAGTCTGGCTCGTTTCGACTTGATCGGAAGTTAACGATCATGTCCGCCAAACGGTGCACCGGGAAGACAGCTTTATTGTCTTAAGCCCAGGACATTCATCTTCGTGTTCTCCCGCAAAGCGTGCATGATCTCGCGCGCCTATTCAGCCTGAACTTCATTACAAATACCTTTCATGCCGATGGCAAACCGGCAGGTTTTGCAGTAATCCCACGCTCAGGGAAAACACGCATTGGCGCCCCATTGGCGCCCCAGCAGCGCCAATTCGGAGGGCCGGAAGCGTCGTCAGGCGGCACCCGCCGCGACGATACGTTGTGCGCGTTCAAGCACTGGACGATCGACCATCTTCCCGTCGACAGCAATCGCGGCACCCTGCGCGGCGGCCGCCTGCTCGACCACGCGACGCGCCCAGGCCAGTTCTTCGGCCGATGGCGCCAGGGCGGCATGGACACCCCCCACCTGATTCGGATGAATCAGCAGTTTGGCCCCGAACCCGAAACGCCGTGCCCGCGCGGTGTCGGCGGCCAGCGCGTCGGCATCGCCGATGGCCGTGCAGACACCGTCGACCGGCGCCGGCAGTCCGGCCGCCCGGGAATGCATGACCAGTTCGCTACGGAAATGGTGGAGCGGCGCGTCGTCGTCACCCACGTCAAGGTCGAACATCAGGTCGATGCTGCCGAACAGCAGTCGCGATACGCCTGGCGCGCGCGCCACATGGGCCAGATCGGCAAACCCTGCCGCGCTCTCCAGCAAGGCGCAGCACGGCGTCTCGGGCAGTTCGGCGCGCAGCGCAGCCAGCGCCGCCTTGTCGGCCTTGGGCAGCACGATCTCGCGAACGCCGCCCGCGCGGCAAAAGCTCACATCTTCGGCAAAGTACGAGGTGTCAGCGCCATTGATGCGGAGCAGCAATGCTACGCCGGCGGCATCCGCCTGGGCCTGCAAGTCGCGCCAGGGCTCGGCCAGGCCCGCGCGCGCGGCTGCCTTGGCATCGGGCGCCACCGCGTCCTCAAGATCGACGATCACGGCGTCGGCGCCAGCCGCGATGGCCTTGCCGATGCGCTCCGGACGCGATGCCGGAACGAACAGATAACTGCGCGGCACTCGGGTGCTTGTCATCGCCCGCCTCCGTCAGACCACGCCGTCGGCATGAAGCCGGGCGATCTGTTCGGCGGTGCATCCGGTCTCGGCAAGGATGGCGTCCGTGTGCTCGCCCACCGCCGGAACCGGGTCCATGCGCGCGTCGGTCATGCCGGGCGGCAGCAGGGCCGGGATCTGCCCCGCCGGGGTATCGACGGTGCGCCAGCGCTTGCGGGCCGCCAGTTGCGGGTGCGCCCAGACGTCGGCCATCGTGTTGACGTTGGCGTTGGCGATCTTTGCTTCCTCCAGCCGCTCCACCACCTGCGCGGCGGTCAGCCGCCCGAACGCCTCGACGATGCGGGCACGCAGTTGCGCGCGATTGACGCTGCGCAGGCTGTTGGTGGCAAACGCAGCGTGGGTGGCCAGATCCGGCTCCTGGAGCACCACCTTGCAGAACGCCGCCCATTCGCGTTCGTTCTGCAAACCAAGCATCACGGTCTTGCCGTCGCCGGTCGGGAACGGTCCGTACGGGTAGATCGTGGCATGCGACGCCCCGGCGCGCGGCGGCGGTTCGGCGCCATCGAACGCGTAGTACATCGGGAAATTCATCCACTCGACCATCGATTCGAGCATCGACACGTCGATATGCTTGCCACGGCCGGTCTGGCCCCGCTCGATCAGCGCGGCCAACACGTTGCTGTATGCGTACATGCCGGCGGCGATGTCCGCCACCGAGGCGCCGGCCTTCACGCCCTCTTCCGGCGTGCCGGTGACCGACACGAAGCCCGATTCACTCTGCACCAGCAGGTCATAGGCTTTCTTGTCGCGATAGGGACCATCGCCGCCGTAGCCGGAGATATCGCAGACGATCAGGCGCGGAAAGCGCTTCGACAGCGTCTCGTAGTCCAGCCCGAGGCGGGTCGACGCGCCCGGCGCCAGGTTCTGAATCAACACATCGGTCTTGGCCAGCAGGGAATCCAGCACCGGGGCGGCGGCAGGCGCCTTGACGTCGAGCGTCAGGCTTTCCTTCGAACGGTTGGTCCAGACGAAGTGGGACGACAGCCCGCGCACGCGGCCATCATAGGCACGCGCGAAATCGCCCGGGCCAGGCCGCTCGATCTTGATGACGCGCGCGCCGAGATCGGCCAGTTGACGGGTGCAGAACGGCGCGGCGATGGCCTGCTCGAGCGAAACGACGGTGATGCCTTCAAGGGGTCGGGACATGACAGTGTCTTGGGTAGGTAGCGCAATGCCGCCAATCTACCCGCCTGTCTCCGACCTGTGAAATAGGGATTGCAGAAGGCTCCATAAGTAGAATCAATAGCCTGCACCCCCGGTGCGTCCCCCATGCACCCTCTGGAGAACCCATGGACATCCGTGCCATGCGCTATTTTGTGGCCATCGTCGACCAAGGCAGCCTGACCCGCGCCGCCGAGGTCGTCTGCGTGGCGCAGCCCGCGCTGTCGCAGCAGCTTGCCACGCTGGAAGACGAATTCGGCGTGCCATTGGTGCACCGCAGCGCGAAAGGCGTGCGGCCCACCGAAGCCGGAAAGACGCTTTATCGTCACGTGCGCAACATCCTTCGACAGGTGGAAATCGCGGGCGCCGACGTGCGCGTGGCCGGCGCGGAGGTCTCGGGCACCGTGGCCATCGGCCTGCCCACCACGGCGGCAGCGGCCTTCGGCATGGCGCTGATACGCACCGTGCGCCAGCGCTACCCGCAGGTCCGGCTGCAGCTCTTTGAAAGCATGAGCGGATATATCTCCGAACTGCTGAACCAGAACCGGCTCGACTTCGCCATCCTGTTTCGCGACACGCCATCGCGCGCGGTGGAGCCAGAGCCGCTGGCCAGCGAACCGCTCTACCTGATCGGCACGCCACCCGTGACCGCGCCGCGCCCGGGCAAACGGGGCAGCGCCACCGCGGATACGGTCCCGCTCAAGGCGCTCGACGGTATCCCGCTGGTGCTGCCAAGCGGCTCGCAGGGGTTGCGCGAGGTGGTCGAGCGCACGTTTGCCAAAGCCGGCATGAACCTGAATGTGGTGGCCGATCTCGATTCCCTGCCTTTCCTGCTGGCGTCCGCCCGGGAAGGATTGGCCTGCACGATACTGCCTGCGTCGTCGCTTGGCGATGGCGATGCGGCCGTGCCTCGGCGGCTGATCGTTCCGGAACTCCGACGCACGCTGTCCCTGTGCTGGCCGCGCGCGCTGCCGCGCTCGAATGCGGCCGAGGCGGTGGCCGATGTGTTGCGAGAGATAGTCGGAGAACGGATTGCGCTGGGCGGGTCGCTGGCGCCAGCGGGTTGATGGGAGCGGCGACTCCTGGTGTCGGCGTATGGATGGCCGGCCCGCCGCGCCCGGTCCGATAAGAAAACCTTATGCCCATAGTCACCGATTGAATTTCTCCTTAGCGGATGGCTCCGCTAGAGTGGGCGCCACATCAGCGGGCCTCCAAGTGCATGGGCCCGCCAGAAGCCACCGAGGAGACATCATGCTTCGTACAATCCGCGCCATCGCCGGTATCGCCATGGCCCTGTCCGTTGTCGGCCACGCTCAAGCCGACACCTATCCGTCCAAGCCGATCCAGATGATCGTGCCGCAGGCGCCGGGCGGCACCAACGACATCGTCGCCCGACTGGTGGCGGCCGATCTGTCGCAACGCCTTGGCCAGCAGGTAGTGGTGGAAAACCGCCCGGGCGCTGGCGGCAACATTGGCACCCAGACGGCGGCCCGCTCCGCGCCGGATGGCTACACGCTGCTGATGACCATCAGCAGCACGCAGGCCATCAACCCGTCGCTCTACCGCTCGATTCCGTTCGACCCGATCAAGGACTTCGAGCCGATCGCCCCGGTAGCTACCGTGCCGAACGTGCTGGTGGTCAACCCCGCCTTCCCGGCCAAGTCGATGTCGGAACTGATCGCGATGGCCAAGGCCAAGCCCGACTACTACCGCTTTGCCTCCGCCGGCAACGGCACGCTGAACCATCTGCTGGGTGAGATGCTGAACAGCATGGCGGCCATCAAGCTCGAACACGTGCCGTACAAGGGCGTCGCCCCGGCGCTCAATGACGTGCTCGGCAACCAGGTGCCGATGGCCTTTGCCAGCCTGCCCTCCGTGCTGGCGCATATCAAGGCCGGCAAGGTCCGCGCCCTGGGCGTGAGCTCGGCCAAGCGCTCGCCGTTCGCCCCGGACATCCCCGCCATCAGCGAGACCGTGCCCGGCTATAGCGGCGACCTCTGGGTCGGCCTGTTCGCAGTGCGCGGCACGCCGAAGGATGTCACCCAGAAGCTTGCCGCCACGATGCAGACCGCGCTGGCCGACAAGACGCTCCGCGACAAGCTTGCTGCCCAGGGCGCCGAAGTGCTGACGGGCACGCCGCAACAGTTCTCCACCATGCTGCGCGGCGACATCGACAAGTGGGCGAAGATCGTCAAGCAGTCTGGCGCGCAGGTCGACTGACCGCGTCGATCAGGAATCGGCACCTGCGGGTGCCGGTCTTCCGCCCGATCCGCCCGACGCACCACAGCCATGTATTACCCATGTCCGCGTATGATCGCGGACTTGCCTTTTCTGAAGGCCGCTTATCGTAACCCCGCCCCCGATTCACCATGCCCGACCATTCGCTGCTGTCCGCCCTGCTCATCTTTGGACTCGGGGGGCTCCTCGGCGGCGTGGGCGGCCTGTTTGGCATCGGCGGCGGCCTGATCGCCATCCCGGCCCTCGGCCTGCTCTATGGCATGGACCAGCAGCTCGCACAGGGCACCTCGCTGGTGATGATCGCGCCGAACGTGCTGATCGGATTCTGGCAATACCGCAAGCGGGCCGATATCGAGCTGAAGACAGCCATCGTGCTTGGCTTGTCCGCGGTGCTTGCCACCTACGCTTCCGCAAAGTTCGCCACGTCGATCGACGCGGCACTGCTACGCCGCATCTTCGCCGTTTTCATGATTGGCCTGGCGCTGTACTTCCTGTGGCGACTCCTGCCGGGCCGCGCCACCACACAACCGCAGGCACGCCTGTCTCCCTCGTGGATTCCCGCCGTGGGCGTGGTCGGCGGCGCGTTCTCCGGATTCTTCAGCGTCGGCGGTGGCGTGGTAGCCGCCCCCGCGCTGGTGGGGCTGTTCGGAATGCGCCAGGCCGCCGCGCAGGGCCTGGCACTGGCACTGGTCACCCCGGGCGCCGTTGTCGCGCTGTTCACCTATGCCAACGCCGGCCACGTCGACTGGTACAGCGGCATCCCGCTCTCGCTGGGCGGCATGCTGACGATCTCGTGGGGCGTGGCCCTTGCCCACCGTATGCCAGAACGCAAACTGCGCGCGGCGTTCGCGCTGTGCTTGATCGCAACGGCGGTAGTGATGCTGGTGCGGGGGTGAGTCGCATTGGTGCAGTCTAGCGCGCCTTAGAGGCGCCATCAAAATGATTCTGGCGTCGTTGCACGGCCTCGCCGTACTACTTGTACTGTCTGCGGCCGCGCGTCTAGCCAGCACCGCTTCGCTTCATTTTGATAGCGCCTCAGTCAGTCGACACGGATCGTCGAGAAGCTCACCGTATATGGGCAAGTCGCCGAAACGTGCCGCATCGATCGTTACCGATTCTCTCCACCTGCCAAGATGACGGGAATGAACTGCGAGTGCGGCATGGTTGCGAAGGCGCCTTGATGGATAGCGAATGCCAATCGCACCTGTTCGATTGAAAAGCGCTTCGAGAACATGGTGCATCTCCAGACCGAAATGCCTGCACCATTGGTAGTCTGGTTCTGACAACCGATCATAGATCCCGAGTCTGGCGGCTGTCGTCCCACCAATCTCGAGGAAATTCAGATCCGACTTCAGCCGCATGGTAACCAGGAGGCCGTCACTGGCAGCCTCGTTGAGTCTGAACGCGCCCGGATATCTCTCGACCTTCTCGCAAAATCGGCCCTCCCATATCGCGGTGTAGGCATCTTCCGCGACATACAGCCAATGGAAAGGAAAGCGGCCTGCTGCCTGCCTGCAACTGACCGGCGGCCCCCATCGGTGGGTATGCGTCACGAAATCAGGCAGCGCCGTCGCCGCGTTCCAGGCGGCTCTGGTCAGCAACGTCCCACGGCTCAGCGTGCAAACGCTCGAGGCCATCGCATCCATGACCAATCCACGCGGCGGCATCTGTGCCGCGACGTCTGCCGGCATATCGGTGGCGCCCAAGGACAACTCCAGATCGCACCTCACGGGCCGGCTCGCAGCAACCGGGACGGGAGCAGCTCTAGTGCCGCCATGACCGTTGCCTGACGTTCGGCATCGGACCGTCGCAAATGATGCACCTGCCCAATCGACACCGACCCTCGGGTACAAAGCAGCCTTCCGCATAGCACTTCAGCCGGAGTGAGATCATTCAACTCTTCGTAGGCGATCATCCAGAAAAAGGGATCTTCACCTGACGGCTCGTTGCGGAGCGCCATGATGATCGGAATGATCAGGCTCGGCGCAGGCGGCACGAACTGCCAGGCCGGAAGTATTGTGGGCATTCCGGCGGGATCGTAGCCCTCGGCGTAGAAGTGGCCCGCCTCGATGGCGCGATGCAGTTCGCAAGGAGTCAGGTTCACGAGGCCCTGCGCCGAAACCTCCGCAACCGTCAGATGACCAATCGGCAGCCGGCTGGACCCGAGCACAGCACACGGGGAATCCGAAAATGGCTGATGGCCGGGACGGCTGCCTTGGCGCAACCCGCTGGGTGTACAGGCTGTTGGCAGCGGCTGCAAGCCTGCCATGGGATCGAGATACATGCTGAACCTCCGGTGCAGTGACGTGACGAGGACAGCTTATGGAATGGCTCGACACGGCTCAATCACTGCAACGGCGAAAGCGCAATCCGACACGAATTCACAGCATTGTGTGGCTATCGCCCCTCACCCTGCGTAGGTACACCTGGCGCCCGCGGTGTACACCCACCCACGTCACCCTTCCCGAGGCTTCTGAAAATGCTCGCGCACAAGCCTCGCCGCTTCTTCCCAAAGCGCTGGCGAGCCGCGCTCGATCGGCGGGCCGTAACGTGCCATGGCCTGTTCTTCCGTGACGTCGCACTCCACCCAGCTACCGCCTCCGGTCGCTGCGTTGTGGAGTAACGGCTGCAGACGGTCCAGCGATTTCGCGAACCGTGCGTCGTCGCTTTCTCCCGCTTCGAACTCGGACCACAGGCTCCGGAACTCCGCTGCCTGCGCGGCCGGCAGCAGCGAGAAAATCCGTTCTGCCGCCTGTTCCTCCAGCGCCGCCTGACCGGCTCTTGCCGCCGGGTCGTGAAACGGCACATCGCCTGCGTCGATTTCCACGATGTCGTGGATGAGCAGCATCTTCACCACGCGCAGGGCGTCGACAGGCGCCGCCGCATGTTCCGACAGGACGAGGGCATACATGGCCAGGTGCCACGAATGCTCCGCGCTGTTCTCACGGCGTGACTGATTGATAAGCGGCGTCATCCGGACGACGCTCTTCAGCAGGTCGATTTCCCGGAGGAAGGAAAGCTGGCGTTCCAGGTTGGACAGATTCACGTTGAATGCAGATGGACAGTGTTTCGCAGTGAAGTTTAGCAGCCCGCCCCGGCCGCGCGGGGCAGTGCGCCGGCCGTCGCTCACGCCTGCTTGCGAAACACCAGGCTGAAGTTGTTGGCCGGCATCTGAATCGGGGCATCGCACGTCAGGCGGTGCGTCGTGCCGAGTGCGATCACGGCTTCCATGTCGCGCACGCCCCAGTCCGAATCGGCCGAGTGCAACTGACGGTCGAACGCCTCGTTGCTTGGCGCCGTATGCGCGCCTTCGCGGCGGTAGGGGCCATAGAGGTACAGCACGCCTCCCGGCGCCAGTCGTCTGCCCGCACCCTCGAACAGCGCCTGGGCCGCGGCCCAGGGCGCGATGTGGATCATGTTGATGCAGACGATGGCGTCCACGGCATCGATGCCCCACGGCTCCTGGCGGACGTCAATGGCAAGGGGTGGGAGAACGTTCTGGACCTGCGTATGTTCGGTCCAGGCGGCAATCGACTCGCGGTGCGTCGCATCCAGATCGCTCGGCTGCCACGTCAAACCCGGAAGCGCCGCCGCAAAATGCACGGCGTGCTGCCCAGTACCGCTGGCGATTTCCAGTACCGTGCCCGATCGCGGCAGTACGTTGCGCAGCACGGCCAGGATCGGCTCGCGATTGCGGTCGGTGGCGGGCGCCATGCGGCGCGCGGTCGGATCAGCGGTCATGGGGTTTCTCGTGGGGCTGCCACCCGGTCCGGATGCCGGGCGCGCAGCCCACAGGGTAGCAGGACCGGGCGGAGCGCGGCGTCAGGCCCGCTTGCCGAGGCGGATCGCTGCCGGAGTCGCCGTCAGGTAGCCCACCGCCGCGCCGAACCGGTCCTTGTAGTTGGCGCGGACCAGCGGATCGAGCTGTGCCTTGACCTTGTCGTGCAGCCCCGCTTCCCAGTCGCCAGGATGCTGGAAGTTGCTCATGATGTACGTCCAGCCATTGATCTCGTCCACCGCGTGCAGTCCGGTCGATTCCGCGCCGGCCGGGCACGACAGCAAGCGCGACAGCTGCTTCGTGTCGACGTTGTACGCCCACAGGAAGTTGTTGACGTGCGTGTTGCTGTCTTCGCCAACGAACAGCGTGCGCAGCGACTCCGAGAACTTGAGGTTGTCCGGCGTGGCCACCTTGTCCGGGTTGGCGAAGTTGCCGAGCGCATCCTGCGCCTTCTTGGGTCCGCCGCCGAGGTCTTCGGACACCAGTGCCGGCACCGGCGCCATGTCGAAGGGCACCCATTCGCTGTCGATGCGCGCGCCAGCATGGTCGGTCTGCGCGCCACGCAGGTTCAGTTCGTACACGGCGCCCGAGTAGGGACCTTCCACGCGGATATCGCCCGCATTTGCCGCGTTGCCGGCCAACATGCTCGATTCGATACGCGAGATCGCCGAGTACGCCTTGCGGTCCGCGATATTGACCGTCGTGCCTTCCATCTTGGTAAAGCCCAAGCTGCCACCCACGAGCGCCGCGTAGCGATGGGTCTCCAGGAACGCCGCCGCCTTTTCCTGGCCCGGCGTGACCTTCACCCAGTTCGGCTTGCCATCGATCAGGATGCGCGTGTAAGCGCTATCAGCCGGGTCTTTGGTCTTGACGTCCATGATGTCGGAGACCTTGATGCCGCCATCCGCCAGCTTGCGGATCTCGTCGCTCGTCGCGCTGCCCAGCGCGATCCACGACAACGTGGCCGCGCCCGGCCCCGTGCCGGAAGTCTGGTGCCACTTGGCCACATAGAGCTTGCCCGACGACAGATCGCGCGGACGATCGGCGATGAACATGAACAGGCCGCCGTTGGTGGCATCGTCGCCCATCAGTACGGTGCGTTCGTCCGGCATCACCTGCACGAGTTCGTGCGAGATGCGGCCCAGGCAGTAATGCTTGCGGATCGAACCCGTGCCGTCGGCGTGCACGGTGACTTCGGGCAGATGGCCGTAGTGGTAGGGATTGGCGCGGTCTGCGTCGCCATACAGGTTCTGGCTGAAGCCACGCAGGCGCTTGTCGGTGGCGGCCTTGACCGCGTCCGGCTCGTACTCCTCGCTCGACAGGTGCGTGTTCCACGGCGACAGGCTCGCGCCACAGGTGATCCACAGGCCGTTCACCGCCGACGTATCCACGTTGTGATAGCGCACCGGAGTGAGCTTGCCGGTCTTCGGGTCCTGGTCGAGCGTGATGACGGCGATCGGCGACGGCAGCATGCCGTACATGTCACCGTTGGCCTGGTCGCGCGTGGTGTATTCGAATTGCACTACCGCGAACACCGTGTTGCCCTTCACGCCGGGCACGCGCGCACCGCGCACGGTCAGCAGCGAGCTGCCGTCCGGGCAGTCCGAGAAGAACTGGCGCGTCTTGCCGGGCACCGAAGTGTCCATGATCGCGCGGTTATGGATGTCGTAGTAACCGCCTGCCAGCACCTTGCCGCCCTTGCCATCGGGCAGCATGTCGCCGGTGACGAAGAAGGGCTGGTATGCCAGCGCATATTCCTGCGCGCTGTCGTCGCTGTAAGACACCTTGATCGACGAGCCGACCGTCGTCGTGGCCATCGCCGCCGGATTGTCGAGCGACGGCGCGGCCATGCCCGTGAACGTTGCCGAGGTAAATGCCGCGCCAGCCTTGCGCCGGGGTGCGGCGGCGAACGCGGCCTCCATCGCGGTCATCCCACTCGCAAGACTCGCGGCGGCCGCGCCGATCGGGAGCATCGGGGCTCCACCAAGGATTTTCAGGGCACGGCGACGGGCAACGAGGGGTTGGTCGGACATGATGGTTCTATGTGGGTGGATAGGTATGCGAATCGGGCGCCGGGGCAATGTGGACGGAACGCCCCGTGGCGGGGGATAAGCATCCAGCATGACATTTTTTTGACGGTCAGCAAGCTGTCACGCGGCCCGGTTTCCGTGGCCACCCATCGGCCTGCGCTACACTCGCCTCCTGCCCAGCGACCACTGCATTTCCCCGTCTTGCCTACCTACACGCTTGCCGCCCCAGTTCACGCCGACATCGAGATCCGCAAGAGCCGCTTTATCGCGCTGGCCGTGCCGGTGGCCGACCGTGACGCGGCGATGGCCGTGATTCAGGATCTGCGGGCGCAGCATCCCACCGCCACCCATGTGTGCTGGGCGCTGCTGGCGGGCGGACAGTCTGGCATGTCGGACGATGGCGAGCCTTCTGGCACGGCAGGCCGGCCGATCCTCGAAGTTCTCCGCCATCACGACCTCGACGGCGTGCTGGCGGCCGTGGTGCGGTACTACGGCGGCGTCAAGCTGGGCGCGGGCGGCCTCGTGCGGGCCTATACCGACGCCATCGCCAGCGCGCTCAAGGACGCCGAGCGTATCGAACGCATTGCGTACACCACGTTTGCCATCGAGATCGACTATGCCGACGAATCGCGCGTGCGACGCTGGCTGGAGTTGTCGGCCGCCGAAGGCTGCACGCTGGTCGACACCCGATATGACGCGTTGGCGACGCTGCTGATCCGCCTGCCCGCCACGCTGCGCGATGGCGCGATTGCCACGCTGCGCGACGCCACGCACGGCCGAGCCCGATTCCCGGATACCGAAGAGCAGGCATGACTGGCGACGGGAACACCTTCGACGACACCGAATACACGGCGTGCGTCCTGCCCGCAAATACACGCTTTGCCGCGCCGGCTTCGCTGAGTCTGCTTGAGGCGGCGCTGCTCGATGGCGTGTCGCTGCCCAGTTCGTGCCGCAATGGCACCTGCCGCGCCTGCATCAGCAAACTTCACGCGGGCAGCGTGCGTCACCGCGTGGAATGGCCAGGCCTGAGCCTCGACGAAAAGGAGGATGGCTACATCCTGCCCTGCGTGGCGTGTCCGACCAGCGACGTCGTGTTCGAACCCGTTGGCGCGGCCTGATCGCGCCATCATCTACGGGCCAAGCCCTGCCCAGGCTCTATCTGCGCTCGATCCGCGCGCTTGTCGGGAAACAATAAACCTGCAAGATTCAAACAATAAAGGCAAAGAAAATCTTCAAATCCTTTGCTGGATTGGCTCCCTAACGTGCGCCAGACGCGTGGAAACCGCACATGGAGCCCGGGAGCCCTTTTCTTGCGTAATCGCCGCTTGGACAATAAAGGCAGGAAAGCAGCCTGGCGATTGCCTCCTCACGGAGGAGGCTGCGGCCAGACTCCATCGCGCTATGGCGCATCGGGATCCGACGTGGCGCTATCGGTTGAGCTCGCTGGAGCGGGCTCCGTTGCCGACGCCGCGAGCATGTCGGCAACCGCGCGCGTATGACACTTTCTTTTCGGGTGGGCCGGTGGCAAGTGCTGCGACAACGCCGTCGGTTCGGTCGGTACCACTCCAATCTCCGGAAGCCCACTTCCCGCTGCGGCTTGCTGGAAGCGCGCCACTTTTTCTTCCTGTCTCGCTTTGGCTTGGGCAGGCCGATCGATGTCCTTGACGCCAGTCCACAAGTCACCCTCCTGCGCCATCCTAGCCAGAATCTGTTCCGCTTTGGCAACCGCCTTGGCCGACAACGCAGCGTTCACCCGCGCGACCACTTTTTTCGTACGTGCAGTCTCATTATCCATACACCACTTATCCTGGACCGCACGCGTATCCGAGAGGTCCCGTGTCACGCCGTACGCAGCGCCCGATTTCGTATCCGGGGAAAGTAACAGCCATTCCCCCGTATCCAGGAGGCACCAGACAAGGTTCTTGCCCGGTATGCGCGTGGCGCGAACCATTACTTCATGGCCGGCCTTCGGATCGAGAGCCTTGTCCTCGACGTGTGCGACCAGACGTTCAGCCCCCTCGCGGCCGATCTCATGGCAGGCCGGGCTGCCGTACCAGCAGGGACATCCTGCCAAATGAATCCTGCCTCGAACAACAGGACAATCCTCAAGGAATAGCAACGATTCGCGCAAGTCGACGGCACGTCGGGGATAGTTTGCCGTCCCCCGACGCAATCCTTGGTAGTAGTTGAAGATGGAAGCAGCGGTCGGCTCCGGAGGATGGGGGCTAAACAGCATGTCTTCCGTCAGGCGCCGTGGATCCTTCTTCCTCATGAGGTTGACCTCGTTCATCGCTTCGATGACAGCGCGCAGGAATGCCGACTTCGACACAATGGTGACGCGTCGCTTCTTGGCTTCATTGCGCTGCCTGTGATGATCCATGATGTACTGCTGATTCTGAAACGTCAGGGGAAGCGCCCTGAGCTTTCGCAGGGTCCTCCGAACGATCAATTTGCGCATCGCGCGCCGTTGCTTGCGAAACCAACTCTTGATCTGGCCGATCCCACGTTCCCCCGTGCCTTTGTCCATCGGCGCACCGGAGCGGGTGAGTCGTATGTCCATCTTCTGTGCGACGGTCCACTGCATAACTTTCTGCGAAGCCGCCGGCCCCCGGTCCGCCACAATGACATCAAAACCGCCGGACACTATGCCCGGCAGCCTAGCGGGATCCAGACCGAGTTCACGAAGTTTCTCCGCCTTGTCCTCCATGGCAAGCATCATGTCGTACATGCAGTACCGGTAAGGGTCGCCGTACTCCGGATTGCAATCGACCTCACAACCAACCGCGGCCCCGCTGTCTCGACTGAACCCCAAGAACAAGGTGGGGCTACCAATCTGAATACAATTATCCTTGCTGAAGGGAAGCGTCTCGTCCTTGGCGACTCCGAGCACATAGTCTACAAATGGCGTGGCGTCGATGTCCCCAATGCTCAGGACATCATAAGTCAGATCGGTGGCATATCCCCCATGCAGATGGGATAGCGTCTTCCACTCTGGAAGCAATTCCGGCCGCTTCAACAAGATGCGGTCGCGGTGATACAGAATCTGCCGATAGGTCGGGTAGCACGATGAATCGATCGCATGCAGTTGGCCGTCTGCGTCGGTCTCGAAGCAGCAATTGTCGAAAAACACGCCGAGAAACAGGTCGTCATTCTGTAGGGTTGACCAGGCTCCTTCCTTGTCGCGCTCAATGATCACGTCGAATGCGTCGGTAATGCGTTTCACCCAAAAAGGGCCAACACCGTTGCGTCCGTTCCACGCCGCGCGCCCCCGTCGCTGCGTAGTCGTCTTGCGACCGAATTTTTTCTTGTGGTCCCACTCGCTCTTTGGCTGACCAGGTGCTCCGCAGTGGCCCAGCGTCTGCGGTATCAGCGCCTCTTTAGTCCCACCAAAACGCAAAAACGTCCCAAGATGCCGTCGCAACGACACCATCGAGATCTTGCGCTTCGTGGCGTGCCGCTCGATCACGCTTTCGCGCCATCTGGCGTTCAGAAATAACTCCGTGACGGGATGACCTTCGAGAAGATCCATGTCTGCCTCGTCCTGGGCGACGATGCCTTTGACGGCATCCCATCGACCGTCCCAGCAGGTTTCCAGGTAGCCCTTCTCGCCGTCCTGCTCTCTTTGCGGGCGATTCAGCTCCGCGGGAGGCCAGACGTCCCTCGCTTCCTCGATGTCGTCGTCCATTGTGGCGAGCAGCGACAGCGGCTGGACGATGAACATCTTGTCCATGTTAACGCCGCGGTAGTCGAGGTCAAAGAACGCCGCGACCCCTTTGCATTCGTCACTGAGCAGGTAGCGGTAGTGATGAAAGTCGGTGGTGCCAAACTTGGCCCGCACCACGCTTCGGAAATCGACAAGCGCAGAGAGATCAACCGCCATGACATCGTCCTAGATCAAGTAGAGCGGCTCCATGACCGCCAGACGTTTGCGCGGGTCAGGCCGGGCAAAGCCAAATTTGACGGCCGCCCCCAGCAATGTATAAGCATCGTCAAGCCCAACGCCAAGTGACTCCGCAATGCCGGCCAGTTCGTCATCGAGTCGCATCAGCATTGCTTTGCTCGACGGCGGAGCCTTTGCCTTGCGCGCGCCTCGCACCGCGACGAGGCGTCGGCTTAGCTCCCACGCCGCGGCCCGTAACGGCCGGAGATCGCCAAATCTCTGGGTCCATTGGTAGCACTGCGCGGCGTTGGACAGGGCCAGGGGCGCAAACGCTTCGGGATGCACTCGTTCGTACGTGACACCGTGACATGCGAGGAAGGCGCCCGCCTTCTCCATGCGTTTGTCGTCGAGGAATAGCGCATGGAGGTGGAGCTGGCCTGGCGCTTCGCGCAACACAACCGACAGCATCTGATCGACCAGCACGACATCGAACCGCGGGGAGGAGCCGCGCTGCGATCGGCGCGCCGTCTCGAGCAAACGGATGACAAGCGGATAATTGGGGCGCGCAGCGACGACCCCCGGCGAGAACTTCAGCACTAGGTCGAGGTCCACAGCCTTCTTACCGATGATGGCATTGCGGCGGCCGCCATCCAGGTTCTGCGTCAGGCCGACACTCTGTATGCGACGCTTGCTTAGCCGGACAAACAGGTTAGAATCGTAGGCAAACCCTGTATCTACGCCGAGCTTGTCAACACGGGGCATCTCGAAATCGGGATCGAGCACGCAGTCCTGCTCAATCGTGGCGAGGATGAGTGTCATGTCTTTCCGCCTTTTAAGTCTTACGGCCTGCTGGCTTTGAGGAGACCCGTAAACTCTGGCGTTGAAGGAGGGCCTTGATCGCGCAGTCCAGGGAAGGGGATGCGCGGCACAAGGCAGCAAGTTGGCGCCAGGGAATCCCTGACACCCTGCCCAGATGCGTCACCTCACGGGGATACCTGACCCTGGCCCGATCCCGTGTCCCGATCAACGTCTTGGCTAGATGCGGCAAGGCCATTTCGATATCGTTGGCCTTCAGCTTGCGGTGTGGCGCGCTGACCTTCCGGGCGACCGTCGGTGAAAGGCGACCAAACTGATGGGCGTTGAGCCACTCTTGATCGTGCCGCATCAACCAAGAATAGGCCGCGGCTTCCGATTGATGCAGCGTGCCGCAGGGCTGTGCCCGTACGGTTTCATGCAAGCGCAGAAAGACCTGACGCGCGCTGTGCCGTAGCACTGCCTGACGCGCTTGGCGCCATTGCTCCGCCAACCCCTCCACGTTCTGCAGCCGCCGTTCCGCCTGCCCCTTGGTCAGGCCGCAATGCGCGGCGGCTCCGTTGCGGGAAAACCCGGCCTGCAGCAGGCCGACGAAGTTCCTGTCGGCCGGTTTTGAAGGCAGGGGCGGTTGATAGGTTCTGGCCCCCCAGGTTCCTTGCAGCGCCGCGATCGTATGATCTGCCGGCACGAAGGTGACCGGTTGCGTGTCGCGCAACAGCGCGTAGAGCACCACCACATAATGCGGCGGTGCGGTGTATTCCGGCCGCCTCAAGAATTCGTAGAGCGGATTGCACGCGTTTTCGACATCGAACACCTGCTCAAGCGCGGAGCCCCGGTAGTGCTTGATGACGTAACTGGCCAACATCCTTGCCAGCAGCATGCGGTTGAGCCGGCCGCTCCGGTTTATCAGGTCGAGCTCATGCAGCTTATGCCGAAGCCCGTCGACAAACCCATCGAGGTCGGCTGCCGCCTCACACACGGCCATGACGTCACGCGCGAAGGCGATCTTGCCTTGCGAGGACTGACGTCCGTGGCCGCGATGCTTGGGCGGCCGACCGCCCGGCACCCATGGCTCGAGCCCGTAGCCGTCGAGGACGCAAGCCTCGACAAATGGCGGCTGATGGACCACCAGTTGCGCACGCGTGCCATAGTCCTTCCAGATCATTGCCTCACATCGCGGGCATGCTTGGGTGAACGGGGGTGGATCGCAGGCGTCCCGGCTATTGTCCCGGCGAAGGGAAGTGTCGCTGCTCGTCCGGACGGCCTTCAGGAAGTTGGTACGCTCTATGCCGCCCATGGACAGCGCGGCGTAGTAGGTGACACTTCGCTTGCGGGTGAGCGTCTCGACGGTCCCCAGCAGGCCTCCCCCCAATTGGGCGACCGTTTCCAGTGGCCACGAGACCGTGCCGTAGGCAAGCTCGACCACAAATACCTTGGAGTACTTCCTGTGACGGGTAAGCGGACGACCGAGCAACGCGCGGTTGGCAATGCTCGCGGCCGACTCGACGTCGGAGCATGCATAGACGGGACCAATGTCATCGAACATGGTGAAACCTCCAAATATATGGCGACAGTGAGATCACCCTCCGGATCTCGGGGGCCGCAACTCCTCGATCACGGTGTCGAACGGAAGCCAATCCCGGTATGCCTGGCCATCCGTATAGGGCACGATTTCCATCTCCCATAGCTCGTTCTGCCGCTTGCGCGCAGCGCAAGCATCCGCTTCGATGTTTGCCGTGGCTTTTTCCATCGACAGACGCTCCACGTCCAGTCGGTGATGCAGTTCCCGGAAGATCATGAAGATGGCCTCGCGCTGAGCATGGACCGCGCCGATGGCCTCCACGAGGCCTGGGGGTTGTGGCTCGTCGCGCTCGAGCAACGCGTACCAATGCAGTGCGAGGTTCGCGAGGTCCCGATCGTCATAGCTGTCGATAAAGGTTGCCGCTTCCGTTGCGCAGCACAGGGGGGACAGATCGCCGCGCTTCTGGGCAAGCATGCCCGGGGCCGTACAAATGACGACACCGATCCCCGACGCCTTCAGCCATTCCAAGGCCAAGTAGAACTGCGGCAGATGTGTCGCCTGCAGATGCGCCTTGCGCATGCCGACAATGGCTATGACCCCGACATGCAAGGCCAGCAATCCCCGTACCAGCGTCGGCACATACGATTCCATCTTGCGCCGGCTCAGGCCTTCCTTGTGCAGCAAATCATTCGTAACGAAGGGGCTTAGCGCCTCCAGCACCGCGAAGTACAGGCCGGCTTCGGTCACTCGCACGGGCATCTTGACGACGAGCAGCGGAATCTGCACGAGATCCGAAGGCATGACCACCACGCCGCCTTGGCCGTCCGGATGGACCACGTCATGGTGGCGATGGATGGGGCCCAAAATGGAGCGCAGCGCATACATCAGCTTTTCCAGCCACATGCTGAGCGGACCACAGATGACCATGCAGAATCGGGCGGGGCTGTGCTTAAGTGCCTCTGCCAGCGAATAGGTTTGCGTCAGCGCGTTGAAGGACGCCAGCGCGGCGTGCTGGTTGACCTCGACAAAGTCGTTGCCACGGGCTTGCGTGAGCATCTCGGTCGCGGCCAGAATCCGCAGCCCAGCAACCAGTTCAATGCCCGTCGGGAAGAACGCGTCCTGCATGGCCATCTCAATCCGCATATTGCGTGAGCGCGCCACCGGGGAAGCGGTCAGATGCTCGCCACAATAAGCCGTCGCAATCGCCTTGCAGACCGCGCCGAAGTCTGGATAGGTGCCCAGTCGCTCGACCAGAAAGCTCGCCGGATTCGCTTCGGGCACGACGATTGAAGCGCGCCCTGCGTGTTGGGGTACCAGATGGCTTTTACTCATGATGGATATCTCCTGTCAGTGTTTGGGCCGCCCGTGTGGCCTCGACCCCGGCCGAGACCCACCCTGCCCGCATGGGACCGCAGCAGTACGAGATATCTGCCATGCGAACCTGACGAATGCGCACTGGTATAGGCAAGCGGGACAGCATCTCGACAAGCAAGAATGGAACTTGATAAATGTGGGCGGGCACTCCACGGTGCTGGTGTGTTCAATGTAGGGTCGGGCATAGGCACGCAGCGCAAACAGCAGCTTGTGGATCTCAGCCGTTATCGGTGCACACAAGAAGGCGCTCATACGCGGCAGATTCACGCTTGACGCCACGGCAAGGTCCAGCGCATGGACGCCGCGTAAACGCATGGCGAGCGCTTGCACGCGAAGGATCTCCGCCAGCGTGCGGCCGCCGCCGGCGGTGACGACCCGCTGTATGGCGAGGAGGCGCTGGGCGATGGACACTCCTGCCGCGAGGCGACGTAACTAGTCCGAACCTCATATTCCACGCAATCGGCTCGCGTCAGCCCCCAAGCAATGCGGGCCCTGACCGCTGTCGCGGCCGCTGCGGCGTTGCGCGCGTTGTGCAGGGCATCGTCGGACGCGGCTGCCGGCAATGCGCGCATCAGAAAATTTTCCCCAAGCGGAGGCAGGATGTCCCTGCCATCGGCGAAGAGACGCACGTTGGCCGGGGTGAGATGGCGGCCCGTCATCGCTGGCCACCGTTTTCCCCGCGGCGCAGGAACGCGCACGCCGGGGGCCAGCGCAGTCGATGATGCACCCGGATGCAGTCTGGGACACTCATGCAAGCCTCCTTCAGCCTGGAAAGCCGGACATAAGAATCCCTTGACCTTGGCCACTCCGTCACCAATACTCCGATTGCCGCATCGTAGTATCGACGGAGGGTACAGGCAGATGGTTTGCCGGTTCCCGATGACCCAACTGGGTCGCTGGTCGCTCGACTGGTTGCAGCCAGACGAGTCAAGCCGAGTTCGATGGTAGAACCGCAAGCACTGAAATCAAAGGTCCGAACGCCATGCCTGACAGCATGGCGTTTTTATTTTCCGCATTGCGGAAACAGCATCTTTCTGGAAATTCATGAAAGGATTGATGATTTAAATCAACTGATTTATTGCTAATTGTTGTGCCGCGATTTTATGTATGTGAACACCAATGTCATTTGTCGATCGATAGTCGATGGGACTGAACGACGAGGATAGAAGACTCAACATCGCCACTGCTCGCTATTTTTTAAAGTATCCGACGATCCAAACCATCAACGTATTGATCCTTGTGATGCCATCATTTTCGCCATGTCCTCGGTGGGATTGGCAAAGCGTCGTCGTTCCCACATTCACCTGTTGAGCTTGAGCGCGTGGCATCGCGCACATGACGCGCGCAGGGAAACGCCCGACTGTGGCACCGCAATCAAGGGTAAACACGCATACCTGCCCGGGCCATGCCTGATAGCGCGCTGCCCGTCTCAAGCCGACTGCGCTGCCCAAAAATGCGCCATGGCCGCTCGGCGCGCCGCCGCCTCGGTGCGCACATAGCGCGTGGTGGTGGCCAGCGATCGATGCCCGAGGTTCTGCTGCACGACCTCGACCGGCACCCCGGCGGCAAGCGCATGCGAGGCGTGGGTATGCCGCAGCCAGTGGGTACTGGCGCGCTCCAGGCATCGGGCGGCCGGTGGATCCGCGACCGCGAGGGATTGCGCGCAGCCCCGAAAGAACGCCTTGATCTGTCGATGAAAGGTGCTCGCCGCAATCGGCGCGGCCGGATCGACGGTCCGCCGATTGGCCCACGGCACACGGAGGGCCAGATCGGTTGCCCCGCCCAGCAACGCGGCGCCACCGGCCTGCCGCGGGTCACCGGGCAGGCACCGTGTCATCAGGTACTCGGCCAACTGCCGCATCAGGGTCGCCGGCAGCGGCACCTCGCGCAGGCGGCCGCCCTTGCCCACCACCTGCAGCCACCAGCCGTCCCACCCCAGGGTTCCCCCCTGCCCCGCCAGCCCTTCCTGCCGCAGATCGTCGGTGGTCGCGGCCACGAGTTCAGACAGGCGCAGGCCGGTGTCGTACAGCAAGGGCAGTGCGAACTGCAGTCGCTGGTTGACCGAGGTGGGCGGCAGCGCCGCCAACACGCGCACCAGGAGGGACCACTGGTCTGCCGTGAAGCCGCGCCCGGGATCGAGCCCCGTGACCACGGTACGTGGGGCGCGCACCGCGCGCCACGGATTGCCGCTCAGATAGCCCTGCGCGCCCAGAAACGCAAACAGGTTACCCAGCACGCCCAACGCATAGGCGCACGAGGCGGCAGACAGGGGCCCGGCCAGCGGCCGCCAGCGCGCACTCCAGCGCGGCTCGGTGTGCGCGCTGCACCAGTCGGCCGGCGGCGCCAGCAGGAAGTCCCGGTAGGCCACCGCGTCCTCGATCGTGACGGAGGACAGCGCGCGGCCCCGGGCGAGCACCGCCCACAGCAGAAAGCGCTCGGCCTCCTTGCGGTAGGCCCGCTGCGTCGCGTTCAGAGCCCCTTCCGCCCCCTCCACGTCCACCGCACCATCGCCCTTGCTGGCGAGCCACGCGAGGATCGCATCCCGGTCGTTGTCCGCCGCCAGCCGACACTGCGTGCGCGGGCAACGGTAGGTACCGGTGCGTCCATCCAGATCAGCCGAAGGCGTAAAGCGCTCGAGCGGCAGCCAGGGGCTGACGGGCTCCGCAGGTCCCGCCCTCGCCTGGGTTGACGCACCCACCGCGTCGATCGCGTCCGGTTCGTTCGGGTCGGACGCCGGCACGGCGCCGAGCGTGTCGGCGTGGGCACGCAGGAACACGGTGATCGCGTGCGCCTTGCGCGCCCCGATGCCGCGTAAGGGACGCCACCAGTGCGGTCCGCGCGCCTGCATGAACATCACCAGATCGCCCAACGTGATCAGGCCAGCACGATGCAGGCGCGCCGCCACCGCCTCGACCAGCCAGGCCTCGCAGCCGTCCGCCGGCGACACCGGCTGGGCGACCTGCGCTTCGAGTGTGTGGATCGCGTCGAGCTGGCGGTGCAGCAACGCCTTGCGGCGGCGCTGACGGGCCAACGCCGGGCCAAAGGCGGCCTCATAGGCACTCAGTTGCTCGGCTTCCGCGAACCCATCGAGGCCTGCGGCTCGCACAAAATCGGCCAGCGACGGCAGCGGCGAGGCGCCAGGTGGCGCGAGATCGAGCCGCAGCAGCCGGGCGCGGGCGAAGTCGCCGCCACGCGCGGCCGCCGCCCCGAGTTCGGCCCGGATCCAGCCGGTCATGCGGTGCATGCGCGGGCCGTCGTCGAAGGCGCCCGCGTCGGCGAGGTAGCGCGCCCACATGGCGCGCGCGGACAGCCCCTGCGCCACCGCACGCAGGAAGGCGAAGTGGCCGCGGTGCAGGCGCGGGCGCACCACGCTATAGCGGCCGCGGGGACTATGGGGGCCATGTGGCGGCGCGGGCGCAGAGTCAGGGGAAAGGGACGAGAACATGGCCATGGCAGCTCCAGGTATCGGAGAGGGCACGGCAGAGGCGGGAGGCAGCACGCGGGCCGCAGGTGTCGGCCGATTTACGATAGCAGATAAGACGAATTATCCTGCAGTGGACACGCGCATTTTGCGGGCCGCTTTGCACGCCAACCCGTCAGGGGTCAGTTGGGAATTTCGCGGGAGCGTTTTTGAGTGCAGCAACCCCGCGCGAACTGTAGGGTGTTGCATTTATTTCGTCGCCAACGTCTTCACGCTGCACTCCGCGATACCCAGTATTTTCCGGCGTAACGACTCATGCCAGTTGGCCTGCGCAACCGACTTCCGTTGGCCGCTCTTTGGGGCCCACTCCCGCCTCAGTGCTGATATCCGCCGATGACGGCACGAAGTCGGCGCCGTGCGTAAAACTCAAATGCTGGGGGATTGGCAACGACACCTAAGTTCCCGTCGCCCTGCTGCGGGGCTGCCAATCTGTTGAATCGGCCTCCCACGGCAAAGTTCGCGGGCGCAAAGAGCTGTTACGTCACCATTTGGAATACCCGCCGTGCCCGATGGATTGCAACGACTCTGAAGATCTCGACCGATCCAGCAGGAAAATCGTCTTGATGGCGCGCCAAGGCGATAAGGGCAGTCCGCTCGTCACGCTTCGGTCCCTCGACGACAACGCGAACGTCTATGCCAGTGCTCGCCAGGCGCTGCAACGAGGCGGATCGATTACCCAAACGTTGGCGACCGGAGTGAATATCAATATCTGACGTTGCGGGAGATTTTAGTCAATCGAAGCTGCGATGGCACCGACGACAGCTATATGACATTTCTCGAAGAAACGCTCCCGATCTTACACAGCACAGAGGTGTCGAACATCGATACTTTCAGTACTAGGCACCAGATGTACGGCAAGTCGGCGCCGGTCCAATGTTTGAGTCATCAAGAGATACCTAATCCCCAGACGGGGCCCGCAATCCAGCCTCGACTGAACGGGGCCCTTTCGCGTCGGTG
This sequence comes from Cupriavidus sp. SHE, assembly GCF_000812445.1. Taxonomy (NCBI): domain Bacteria; kingdom Pseudomonadati; phylum Pseudomonadota; class Betaproteobacteria; order Burkholderiales; family Burkholderiaceae; genus Cupriavidus; species Cupriavidus sp. SHE. The sequence goes on from NZ_JWMB01000002.1 coordinate 98,679, forward strand.
GCCATACACGCCAGTGCCTGCGTACTCGGCAAGGCTGGCGTCGAGCATCAGCGATGCCCTATTTCAACACCTGCCAGCACTTGATCGGCGCTCGTGCCGAATGGCTTTCACGCGCATTCGATGCCGCCATCCAGCCACCACACCGACTGCGTCAGCATGATCATCCCGGCCGGCGACGTCGCGCCAACCTCCAGCAGCAAGAAGCCGCACGCCGTAACGCTGCTCCAGAAGCACCGGCAACGCGTGCCTCCCGACGCAGACTAGCACCGGGAAGGCCTCCGAAACGGTCAGGCTTGGCCCGCCCGTGGCGTCCGGTTCTGCATGGCCCAGGGACCTGCCAGGATACGGGCCTGGTCCAGGACCTTGATGAGGCCGCGTACCCTATTCATCTCGCTGCCTCCCTTCGTTTTGGCGCAATGTTGCCAAGCGTAGTAAAGGCACCGGTAAGGCGTCCAGTATCGATTTGTATGTCACTGATAACCGTCATTAATCGGTATAGTCCGGCGCCACGATACCCCGCATTCATCTCTGGCAATGCCACACGGACGGCAAGTTGAGGAGATCCTATAGTGAATATCCATACTTCGCCCGTCGGCGACCTGAAGGAGGTTTGTGATGAATAAGACAAACTGGATTTCCTTCGCTGTGCTCCTCAGTTGCTTCTCCGGATACACGACAGCCGGAAGCCTTGACGAGAATGTGGTGCTGGTCCCCTTGCGAGCCACCTCAGCGAACACTGGCCACATCGCACAGGCCGCGTTGACGCCCAACGGTAGCGGCTACACGGGTATCAGTCTGTTCATCGGTGGCGTACCAGAGACCGTTTCCGTGCCGGTTCATCTCTATACCTACATCTATCCCGGCACCTGTGCAGCCCTGGGAGAGCGACCCGCTTATGAAATGAACCAGACGGTCATCCAGAACGGCAACCTAGGCAACGGTGTGCCGGCGTTCGAGAAGCGCGTGGCCGTGCCGCTGGATCAACTACGTGCCGGCGGGTACGCGCTGGTGGTCCGTACCGCACCCGCAGATGGATTCGTCAACATTTTCTGCGGCGACATCCGTTCAGCCTGAACGCGCCGAACTTAGCATCACCCAGTAGGCAAAAGGCTCGCACGAGGACTGGTGACGCGTCCAGGCCGCCCGGCAAGTGGCGCAGCCATACTGGCGTGTCTGCATCAGGATCTTCTGCCCCAGGCGCCGGGACTCGGGCATAGCGGTAGGGTACAGTTGATCGTGTCCCGCTTGCGTACGAGACTGAGCAATCAGGGCAATGCAAGCCCGGCAAGGCTTCGTCGTACGATGCATCCCCACTCCGGGGCTTGACGGCGGCTCGTGGCGGGCACAACCCATGACAGGCGCCCGTCCGGCACGCGGCGCCCGCGCTGATATCCGCCTCGATGCTATCCAGTACAAAACGCGCAGGTCAGCATCTTGCCCCTGCAGCGCCGCAATGGAACACATGTCCAGATGCCCGCGCTCAGCCACGCCCAGCTCGGCCGCAGCGGCGAGGCAAACGATCTGCGGAGCCCCGCTGCTCTGGCGAATCCAGTCGTCGAGCATGCCAGCCAGCATGGCGTGAAAACTAGCACTATTGGCCGGCGCTGTCTTCGCGGCAGCATCTCGCGCCTCCCTGCTTATTGCCTGTACCTGCCTGCGCAGCGCGCTCAACCGTGCCAGCATCGCTCGCTCCGGTCCGACTGCGTTGCAGGCCGGCGTGGCCAACGACTGACCGGTACCGACCCTCGAGCCTTCTTCATTTCATCTCCTCGCATTCATTTTGTGCACATTTTATGCGTTTGTGTTTAAATTGAGAAAAATTCAAGCAGATCCGGACAGGCAACCCCGGACAACCGCATCCAGGAGACAACATGTATATCAATCTGAAGGACAAGCGAGTCATCGTCACGGGCGCATCGCGCGGCATCGGCCGCGCCATTGCTAGGGCGTTCGCCGCCGAAGGTGCGCGCGTCGCAATCTGTGCGCGCACGCAGGCGGATGTCAGTACCGCCGCAGAAGAATTGAAGGCGCGCGGCGCCGGCGACGTGATCGGACGCGCGGTCGACGTGACCGATACCGCCGGCGTCAAATCTTTCGTCGAGGAGATCGCAGCGGCCTGGGGCGGCGTCGACGTATTGGTCAACAATGCCGGCCAGGGCCGCGGTGGCAATCTGGACAGTCTGACGCCCGAACAGATCCTGGACCATGCAAACGTCCTGCAGATGGGACATTTCCGTTTCGTCCAGGCCGTGGTGCCCCATATGCGCAAGCAACGCTGGGGCCGGATCATCGAGGTCAACGCATTGGCCGGCGTGGTACCGACCCCCGACGGCATTCCATCGGTCATCAATCGGGCCGCCTGCGTGGCAATGTCCAAGTCACTGGGCATGTCGCTGGCCAAGGACAACATCCTGGTCAACACGCTCAACATGGGCTGGATCGATACCGGCCAATGGGACCGTCACTACCGCGAGATGCCGCCGGGATGCACGCGCGAGGAGTTCGACGCGATGGTGCTGAAAGTAGTGCCGATCGGGCGCTTCGGCAAGCCGGAAGATGTTGCCGGCATGGCCCTGTTCCTGTCTAGCGAGTATGCAAGCTTTATCAGCGCAGCATCGATAGATATCGCCGGTGGCATGGGTGGGCAAATCGCTTACTACCCCACCCTCAAGCGCGATTTCCATGACGCCGTGCGGGCGCGCGGCGAAGCCCAGGCCGCACAGACAGCTTGACCAACACCAGCCAGAATCCGCCACAGCCGTGGGGAGCACATCGCGCCCCACAGCGGGAGAACGCCATGGATCTGCAAGACAAGGTGGTGGTCGTCACCGGCGCATCCTCGGGGATCGGGGAAGCCATTGCACGCGACCTCAGCACAGCGGGTGCCAAGCTGGTGCTGACGGCGCGCCGCGCCGACCGCCTGCGTGCCCTTTCCTCCAGCTTGCCGGGACCCAGCACGCACCTGGCTGCCGCCATCGAAGACGCGGGCACACCGCAGACTCTGCACGACCTCGCTCTGTCGGAATTCGGACGCGCCGATGTACTGATCAACAATGCCGGCATGTTTGTCGCCGGATCGCTGGAAACCATCGATCTCGACGCGCTGGCACAGATGACCCGTGTCAACTTTGACGCCGTGGTGCGTGCGTCCTACCTGTTCGCAAGAACCTTCCGGCAGCAAGGCGCAGGCGCCATCGTCAATGTCTCGAGCATCGGCGCCTACCTCAGTTCATCTTCGGTTGGCGTCTATAGTGGGCTCAAGCACGCGTTAGAGATCTTCACGTCGGCAATGCGCGTCGAGTTGAAGAGCTCCGGTGTGCGGGTCGGTACGATCGCCCCCGGCACCACCGAGACTGAGATCTTCGATCACCTACGCGCGCGCAACGAACCAGTTCGTGCCGATGCCACCCCGCCCCTTGATCCTGCCGACATCGCCCGCGCGGTACGCTTCATGCTGACGCAGCCGGAACGCGCCAATGTGGCGCGGCTGCTGCTAGTGTCGTCTTCCGAGTCGGTCTGAACACCTCGCTTAAGCCACACGAGGCACACATCATGTCCCTGTCGTCCATGCCCAAGTCCGTCCTGCCGGAGAAGGACCCTACTCCTGCGGTCACCACGTCAGGACATTCTCCCGCCTATCCACCGGCTATATATGCCTGGTACGTGATTGCTGTGCTGTTCGCGGTAACGCTGCTCTCCCAGCTGGACCGCCAGCTGCCGTCGCTACTGGTGCGCCCGCTGCGCAAGGAGTTCGGCATTTCCGACACTGCCTTCAGCCTGCTGCAGGGCTATGCGTTCGCCATCTTCTACACGTTGGCGGGCCTGCCACTCGGCCGGATGGTCGACCGTGGCAACCGCCGCAACCTGATCCTCGCTGGCCTGCTGTTCTGGAGCGCCGCCACAGTCCTGTTTGCATTCGGCCAGACCTACGCCCACCTGATACTGGCGCGCATCGGCGTGGGCATCGGCGAGGCAGTACTAGCACCAGCGGCCTATTCGATGATTGCCGATTACATGGAGCCTGCACGGCGCGGGCGGGCACTGGCGGTCTACTACATCTCGATCGCCATCGGCTCGGGCGCCTCGCTACTGCTCGGTGGCTGGCTACTGGCGGCCATCCCGCCACAGGGTATGACGATCGGCATGCTGGGCGAATGGCCGGCCTGGCGAATCGCGTTCCTGGCCGCTGCCGCACCGGTGGTACCGCTCGCTTTGTTGCTGCTGTCCGTACGCGAGCCGGCGCGCCGCGAAGTCACAATGGACGGCGAAATTTCGGATAGCCAGTCCAGCTTCGCGGATTTCGCGGCACACCTGCGCGCGCACGCCGCCACCTTTGCACGCGTGCTCACGTATCCTACCTTGCTCTCCATCATTGGGTATGGTGCCCTCGCCTGGGCGCCCGCCTTGTTCGATCGCAGCTTTGGCATACCGGTCTCCCGCTCCGGACCCGTGCTCGGCATGATCATTGCGGCAGCGGGCGCGGCGGGCACGTTGGCTGGCGGGTTCCTCAGTGATCGCTGGATTGCGCGCGCCGTGCCTGCTGCACGCTTTCGCGTGGCCCTGGCCGGTGTGGCCATCTTTGCCGTGCCCTCGGTGCTTTGGCCGCTGATGCCCGGCCCAACACCAGCATTCGTCCTGCTGTTTATCACGGTGCTCGGGCTAGGCCTTTCGCAGTCGGCTGCGCCCGCTTCCATCCAGGCGGTGGTGCCAAACCGCATGCGCGGCCGCGCGATCGCGCTTTACCTGCTGCTGGCCGGCCTGCTGGGGCTTGGCTTGGGGCCGACTGCGGTGGCGCTGGTCACAGATTATGTGTTCGGGAACGACGCCAGCCTGCGCTATTCACTAGCGCTGACGGCCGGGCCGTCCGCGCTATTCGGCTTGTGGCTGATCGGCTCAGGCCTGCGGCCGTACGCGCAAAGCGTGGCGTCCATGCAGCCAGGCTGAGTCTGGCGTCGCCGCGCCCACCCCCGTACCATGCGCCTTCAGCCCGGGCCGCCGAGGCGCCCTATCGTGCGTTGCGGCGCAAGTATGCGCTTAGGCCCGATGGTATTGCGCAGCACGCCGATCTTCTCGATCTCAGCCTCGACCACATCGCCGGGTTGCAAGAAGCGGCCGTCTTCGAGCCCCACTCCGGAGGTCGAACCCGTGAACACTAGGTCGCCCGGCTGCAGCTCGATGCGTGCATCCACGTAGTTAAGTAACTCATCGACTGGAAAGATCATCCTGTCGGTGCAGTCATGCTGGCGCAGCTCGCCATTGATGCTCAGGCGTAGCGCCACGCGCGGCTGGCCAGCACCGCCGAACTCGTCGAGCGTGGTGACCCATGGTCCCACCGGCGCCGTACGGTCCAATGCCTTTTGTGTGAACAGATCCAGCGAACCTAGCTGCTTGCCGGCATCCCGCGCGCTGATGTCGTTCCCAACCGTGTACCCGAGCAGGCAGGCACTGGCCTGCGGCTCGTCCTTGAGCGCGCGCGCCACAACGGCAACCAGCTCTACTTCATAGTCGAGTTGTGCCGTGATTGCGGGATACTGGATCTCGCCGCCGGTTGGCACCAGCGCGGACGATGGCTTAATATAGGCAATGGTGTGCGGAGGCGCTTGCTTGCGGCCCAGGCGCGTCAGGTGCGTCAGGTAATTCATGCCTACACCGAACACGCGGGCGCCGGGCTGCACTGGTGGGCAGAACTGCAAGGCTGCTAGAGGCAGGCACCCCGCCTGCAGGTCGAGCGCTGCCTCGCCATGCTGGACCACCGCGGGAGCCCACAACGAGAACGGCGCACGTACGCGCCGCGCATTCTGCGCGGCCTCGTCGATGCGTACCCAGAAGCCGTCCCCGTCCGCATTCTGCACACGCGCTAGTTTCACGGCCTATGCCGCCGCTCGCTTGCGGGCCAGTGCCGCGAGGACATCCAGGCCTTCGGCATCCTGCACCTCTTCGGGCGCCCTGACACTGGGGCCCAGAATCGGCCCGACCAGTTCGTGCCCCCATGTACTGAGCTGCTCCGGGTTCAACTCGAAGCCGTCCGGATGCCACGGCTCAAGCTCGGTGATAACTTCGATAGCGAAACCGCCCGGAGAAAAGTGGTAGAAGGACACGTGAGGGTCCTGCGTATGCTGGCCCAGCGTCATCATCATCGGCAGCTTTCGTTGCCTGACGATGTCATATGTCTCGCCCACGTCCCGCAAGGTCTTCACGAACAGACCGACATGCTGGATGCCCATCTTGCCAGGGCCGTGGCCATATGCGATGTCGTGGCTGGTACTCTCGTTCAGCCGAGAGCGGTAGAACGCTGTTTTACCCTTGCCAGCGCCGGCCCCGTAGTAGTGGAAGCCCATCACCTCCGTCAGAAAGTGCTCCAGTTCAGGAGGAAATTCCGGCGTAATCACCACCAAGTGGCCGAGCCCGCGCTCGCCAGCTACGAATCCGCCATGCGGACGACCGGGGATGAATGAACGCGGCATCCACTTCTGCCCGTAGAACAGTTCATGCTGGTATCCGATCGGATCGCGAAAGCGGAACACGTCGCGCACGCCCCGCAGTTCGCGCAGGGCTGCGTCGCCCATCGTGATCTCGATGCCCGCTTCGCGCAAGCGCCGGGCGGCTGCCTCGAACTCGAGCTTGCCGCGCGCTTCCCAACCGATATAGGCCAGGCGGTCGACCTTGCCCGGGTGAAAGGCAAAACGGTGACGACGGTCGTCGATACGGAAGTACAGCGACTCCGCGTCAGCCTCCGGCGACCTCCCGATCTGAAAGCCGAGCACTTCAGGACCGTAGCTGCGCCACTCGTCCAGTTGCGTCGACTCGAAGCCGAGATAGCCGATGCCGATGATGTCCATGATGTCTCCTTGTCTTGTGGGGCGCGCGTGCGCGCCCTGCTTCCCATGCAGCGCTCAGAGCGCCAGCATGCCGCCGTCCACGACGATGTCGGTGCCTGTGAGATATGACGCCTCGTCCGAGGCAACGAACAACGCCGTGGCAACAATCTCCTCAGATTCGCCGGGCCGGTCCATTGGTATGCCATCAAGTAGCAGCGCACGCGTCGCGGGATTGTTCAGGAACGGCGTGGTGCCCGGTGTCGCAACTACGCCAGGGCTGATGCTGACCGCCCGGATGCGCTGCTTCGCGCCTTCCACCGCGAGCTGGCGCGTGAGCGCCACCACGCCTGCCTTGGCCGCCGAGTGCGCCCCGATGCCGGTCACCGCCGACGCGCCCCAGGCCGCTACCGACGAGATGTTGATGATCACGCCGCCACTTTTCGCCAGATGCGGCCACGCATACCGACTGCACAGAAACACGAGGTCCAGTTCGTTGCGCAGCGTGTAATGCCAGTCTTCAACCGCCATCGTGGCAATTGGACCAAAGCGCGCTGCCGAGGCATTGTTGTAGAGGATGTCGATCTGACCGTACTGCGCAACTGCGGCTTCGATCCATCCGCTGGCCTGCGCCGGATCGCTAAGATCAAAGCCAGCGCTGCCCGCCACGGCCAAGCCCTCAGCGCGAGCCAGCGCCAAGGTTTCCTGCTGCGCCTGTTCGTCTATGTCGCAGCCGAACACGCGCGCGCCGTCGCGCGCAAAGCGAAGCGCCGCCGCCCGGCCCTGCCCGCCGCCAGTGCCGCTGATCAGCGCCACCTTGCCATCGAGTCGGCCGCGCATCAGGCAGCCACGATTTCGATGGTGATGGCCTCGGCCGGGCAAGCCGACGCGCCCTCACGCGCCTGCTCCTCCAGTTCCGGCGGCACGGTCCCGTCTTCCACGTAGACCAGTCCATTCTCGTCCAGTTTGTAGATCTCCGGGCAGAGTTGCGCGCACAGTCCATATCCACAGCAGCGGGTGCGGTCTGCGTGAACCTGCAGCACGACTCCATTTCCCTTGGGGGCTTGCATAGGTGTCTCCATCTTTTGTCCGGCGCTTTAGCGTCCTTGGGAAGGAATTATATGCACACTTTATTTAAAAGTGTCACTTTTTGACGCGCACGACGATTGCGGGTTGACCCTAGGTCTTTGGCGGCAAGCTTTCGGCACCGGCTCGTCCAATGTACTGGAAAGTACTCGCTTCTCTGAGAGACTATTCTCGACTGAGAATATAATTGCTGATCTCAGAACGAATCCTGCCCAACGCGGAGTTGCTCGGCCAGCGACCGGGCAACAAGAAGCGGCTCGCCGCATTACGGCGGG